>JAWCQV010000076.1:0-4041 GCA_038869575.1 Bathyarchaeia archaeon
TGTTTCCCCTGCGAAGTTTCTGACGTTGTCTAAGACTAGGATTTCGCCACTTTTCAGCTTTTTTATTTCTTTTTGGGCTTTCTCTCCGAATACATCGTCCACGTATTTGACTGGCTTACCGAGAACTTTGCCGAGGATTTCTGCGTGCTGTTTTAGGGGTATGAAGTCGGGATCGCCTTTCCTCCCTTGATGCGCCAATATCACAACTTTTGCGCCTTTCTCCGCCAACTCCTTTATTGTGGTTTCGCCGTGGGCCTTGATGCGTGTATCGTCAAGCACTTTTTTTGTTTCGGGATCAACTGGAGAGTTGAAGTCAACTCTTACAAGAACCACTTTATTCTTCAAGTTAACGTCTTCTAGGGTTAAGTACTTCGCCATACTCGTCCCTCTTGTCGGTGAATAGAAAAATAGAGGGAGAGTGTTTTTAAGTTTTACACGTTGGTTTCTAGAAACCAGCCATTTTCCCTATCAGTTCTATCAGTTCCACCATTCTGCAGGAGAAGCCCCACTCGTTGTCGTACCATGCAAGCACTTTAACAAGGTTTCCGGCTACAACCATTGTGGAGAGTCCGTCAACAACTGCAGAATATGAGGTGTGGTTTACGTCTGTTGAAACTATTGGCTCTTCAGTATATGCCATTATGCCGCACAGCGGACCTTCTGCGGCTTTCTTGAAGGCTGCGTTAACTTCTTCTTTTGTTGTTTCTTTCTCTAATACTGCTGTCAAATCCACTATTGAAACATTTGGAACTGGTACACGGAGGGCTATTCCGTCGATTTTTCCTTTTAGTTCTGGGAAGACTAGGGCTGAGGCTCTGGCTGCGCCTGTTGTTGTGGGTATTATGTTTACTGCTCCAGCCCTTGCCCTTCTGAGGTCTCTATGCACAAGATCCATTATTCTCTGGTCGTTTGTGTAGGCATGGGCCGTAGTCATAAGCCCTGATTTAACTCCAAAGTTTTCATGCAGCACTTTGACGCATGGCACTACACAGTTTGTGGTGCATGAGGCGTTTGAAAGTATGTTGTGGTTGGAGTGGTCGTATTTGTCATGGTTTACGCCTAGAACTATGGTTATGTCCGGGTTTTCAGCTGGCGCGGATATTAAAACTTTTTTGGCTCCTGCTTGCAAGTGTTTTGCGGCATCTTCCCTTTTTGTGAATAGTCCAGTGGATTCCACAGCCAAATAGACGTCTAGGTCTTTCCATGGCAGTTGGGCTGGATCTTTTTGCATCAACACTTTCAATTCTTTACCATTCACTACGAGGTTGTTGTCTTTGACTTGGACGTCGGCGTCGAATCTTCCATGCACAGAATCATATTTTAGAAGATGCGCCAGGGTTTTAGCGTCTGTTACATCGTTTATGGCCACAAAGTCAATGTTTGCGTTTCTTTCGATGGCTGCTCTGTATAAAAGTCTTCCAATTCTTCCAAAACCGTTTATGGCGACTCTTATTGCCATCTACATCACCGACGCATTAATTTTGAAATGGTTTTCTTAATTAATTTTCCGATGCGTATTTGAAAGAATGAAAGAGAAAAAGGAATAGTAGTTTGCTCAGCGGAGTTTCATTAGGGCCATTTCTGCAGCTAAAACTAGTGGTTCCCATGTTTCGCACAGGGGCGGCGCATAGGCTGTGTCTGCTTTGGCTAGTTCGCGTATGGTCATTTGTTTCTGTATTGCGAATGAAACTGCGTTTATGCGTTGGGTGACTTCTTCTCCGCCCATGATTTGGGCGCCTATTATGCGTTGGGACTCCTTTTCCACTACAAGCTTAACTTTTATTGGTTTGGCTCCGGGGTAATAGTCTGCCTTTGTTTTTGAGGTTATGGTTCCTGTAACGGTCTCTATTCTTGCTCTTTGGGCCGCGGCTTCTGTTAAGCCTGTTACGCCTACTTGGGTGTCATATAGCTGGGTCACCGCCGAGCCTAAAACGCCTGTGAAGAGCGCGTAGCCTCCTGCAGCATTTATTCCAGCTACCTTTCCTTGTCTAACAGCTACGGTGCCAAGCTGCTGAACGGTTGGCTTCTGAGTCACTATGTGGGTGGATTCTGCACAGTCGCCTACTGCATAAACGTCTTTAATGTTTGTTTCCATTCTCGCGTTTGTTTTGATGGTTCTTGTTTCGCCCAGGGCTATTCCAGCATCCACAGCAAGCTGAGTGTTTGCTCTAACGCCGAAAGCGCTTACAAACAAGTCTGCGTTTATTTGCTCTCCTCCGGCAACTATGCCTGTCACTTTTTCTGTTCCAAGGAACTCTTCAACCGCTTTGCCTACCAAAATGTTTATTCCTTTTTGCTGGAGCATTTCCTGAACCATTTTTGCCATGTCCGCGTCTAGCATTGCTGGCAATATTTGGGGCAGCATTTCCACAACCGTTACTTGGAGACCTCTTTCCTGTAAGGCTATGGCTGTTTCTAGGCCTATGAGGCCTGCTCCCATGACTACTGCTGTTTTTGCACCGTTTTTTACGGCTTGATCTATTTTTTCTCCGTCTTCAAGGGTTCTTAGGGGCAGTATTCCCTGTTTTTCCCTTCCTTTTATTGGAGGCGTAAAAGCGCTTGCGCCTGTGGCTATGATTAAGCTGTCGTAGGGTAATTCTTCTGTTTTTCCTGTCTTATCCACTGTTTCAACGGCTTTTTTGCCTGTGTCTATTTTGGTTACTTTTGTTTCTGTTTTTAGGTTTAATTTCATCATTTGGTAATAGCTTGGCGGGAAAACTATTAGGTCGTTGAAGCTTGGGATTTGTCCGCCTATCACGAAGGGTAAGCCGCAGCGGGAGTACCCCGCATGTTTTTCTTCTGTTATTAGGGTTATTTCTGCTGTGCGATCTGTTTTTCTAGCGGCTGAGGCTGCGTCTACGCCTGCTGCGTGGGCTCCAATTATTACTATGCGTCTTGGCAATGGTTTCCCTTCTTCTTTTAGCCTTTTATTAGGCTTTTATGCCATTCCACAGCTTGATTAAAGTCCATGGTGTTTGCCAGTTCCGCCTGCAAGTTTGATGGTCTTACCACTAGCAGCCAGCCCTTCCCATAGGGGTCTTCGTTTAAGAGTTCTGGCTTTGACTGGACTTCCTCGTTTACTTCTTCTATGGTTCCGCTTATAGGCGCCACAAGGTCTGAAACAGCCTTTACGGATTCCACTGTGCCATAAGGTTCGTTTTGTTTGGTGGTTGTTCCAGGGCTTGGAAGTTCAGCGTAAACTATTTCACGAAGCTGTTTTTGAGCGTAGTCTGTTATGCCAACACGCACTTTGTCTCCTTCGATTTTTAGCCATCCAAAATTCTTCGTGTAATACAAGCCTTCGGGAACTTCATATCCGTCAACTTTAACCAAGACATTCCACCTCTTAAGTACCAGTTATTCTATATTTTTTAGCCTTTAAAATTAACTGTTAAGTATTTGATTTATTCTGACAGGAGAGTGGTGAAAATGCTTTAACTCACTACGTTTGGTTGTTTAAAACGCTAATAGCAGCCTATCCTTATCTAGGCTTATTCTTGCCTTAGGGTTTAGGTTTGTTATGTTTCTTTGGTAGTTATTTTGTTGTTAAATAACAAATCTGGTTATAAAGTTGAGAGAGAACCGTTCAAATAAGATACTCGAAGATTAAACTTTCAAAAGGCAAAGTTGCAGGATGCTTGAGTACTAGGTCACTATACCCATTCGGTGAAGTTCCTCGCGGAGGCTTTCCCTTATCTGTTTTAGGCTTTGCCTTTTCTCCACGTATTCGTCTCCGCTTATCTTTCCAGCCTTGAATTCTTCATCCAGCCGAAGCAATTGGTTGTCTAATTCCGTTATTCTTGCTCTTATCTGGTCTATGTAGGATACGGCTTTCTCTTCAGCTATAACTTCCGACGGAGTTAGCGCCATTTTTATTACGCCATCTTCAATTCGCAGTATTCTGTCAGCCGCTCTTGCAACGCTGGGGTCGTGAGTAACCATAATTATGGTTTTTCCAAGCTCTTTATTCACCTTAACCAAATAGTTTACGACGATTTTTGCGTTAACAGTGTCCAACTCGCCTGTAGGCTCGTCAGCCAG
>JAWCQV010000077.1:0-4028 GCA_038869575.1 Bathyarchaeia archaeon
AAAGGCATAATATCAATGCCAGTCAAATCTTGCTCCAAAAATCTCTTATGGTCTTCAAAGGTGAACTCGCCCTTCCCCCTCAGTAGCAGTTCGCGTTTCCGCCTATAAGCAGCAACCAGCAGTGTGCCGCTTCCACAAGCCAAATCCAAAACTTTAGCATCAGCGCGGTCAATAGCCAACTGAGCCAAAATCTCAGCCGCCTCATTATTCGTGTAAAAGGCAGCAACAGCCTTCCGCACCTCAAAAGGAATAAGCTCATGAAAAACTTTACCCAACAAGTCATGCCTAATCTTTTCAGGAGCCAAAGCCTTAACAGCCACAACCGCTTTACGCACAACATCCACAGCGGAGTCTGGCAAACGCGAAGCCACATCAAAACCAAAAACACTACTATAATCCCGCCTCAAAACAGGCTCAAAATAAGCCCGCAAATCGCTTGGACGCCTAACACGGTCTTCATCAATAACCGGAAAACTAGCATCCACCCTCGTCAAAACATGATAAAACAACAACTGATTAACCAACAAATAAGCCGCAGCACGCCTCATCTCCTCCAGCGGATAACGCCCCTCCTCATACTGCAAAACATTCTCAAAAACGCTTTTGCCACCAAAAATATCCTCCAGCTCCTTACCCTGCAACTGACGGACACTAGCACTAACATAATCCACAGCATCCCTCAAAACACGAATAGCAAAACCAGTATCCGCCTCAACAACCAAAGGCCTCAAAACATGCCCAGCAATCCAATCAGCCACCTCATAAAGGCTACCCCTAAACTGCTGACTAGGCCTCAAATCCTTAAAAATCCCAACAACGCTAATCTGCGTCTTAACATCCCGCGCAACACTCAAAATCACATCAGCAGGCCAAGGCCTCCGCAACTCCTCCGGAAACAAAACAGCAAAAGCACCCTTAGCCTCGCCAACATGCTTACTATAATCATACAACTGAACCATAGCATCCAAAAGCTTAGTCTCAGCCCCCAACTTAGTCTCAACAACATAATTCGCGCCATCATGCAAAACCAAATCCGGCACCAAACGCCTCCCATCAACAGTCCTAAAACTCACCTCAGGAACAACCCTAACGCCTACGCTTAAGCTCCTCAACCAACAAATCCCGCAAACTCATCTCAGTAGGCTTACCCAAACCCAAAGCCAAACAACCCTAACAGTTATTTTACAAGTTCCATCTTAAACTCTTTCCTCACAGACCTAACATGCCTAAAATGCTCATCCCCAGTGACAAGCGTTAAATCCCTTCTTAGACACATGGCCGCAATCAAAACGTCTATGGCTGGTATTGGCTTGCCCCTTCTTAAAAGAGAAACTGAAATCTTCAAGGCTTCATCATAGTCTTCAACGTTTGGATATATAACGCCTAAACCCTTAAAGTCCAGGGCTTTTGGAAACTCGATAATGTTTAGGATTGTTGTAAGGCCTTTGGCTGGGCTTCTGCCACTTTTTAGAAGACTTATAAGCGCGCTTGTGTCGTAGAGGAAAACCTCTTCCACTCCAGCTCCCTCGCCTTCTCGTAAAATTCTAAAGCCTTTTCTAGGCTTATGCCGCTCAAGTCAAGGCTGAATTCCCCAAGCAACTCCACAAGCCTTTCAGAGGGAACAACACCCCGCTCTATGGCTTCAAGACGTCTAATGTAGTCTGCCAGAGCCTTCCGTACAACCTCGCTCCATCTAACCTCAGAATACTTTTTCATCTTCCTATACAATTCTTCGGGAATGGAAACAGTTATGTTAACCATACACATTTTTATGTGAATTCACATTTTTAAGGATTTTCACATAAAAAATCTTAGAAGAAAGAACAGACACAAAACTTATAGTAACAAATCGCGAGGCCCCTACAACCATTGAACTTACTCACGTGGTTCGACCCTTGGCGTTCGCCCTTCTGCACTTGTCCGCCAAAACTGACTTTTAACCCTTATACTGGATGCGACCACAAATGCCTATACTGTTATGCCTCTAGCTATATACCACGGTTTTATGATTGCAGACCGAAAAAGGATTTGTTACGGCGGTTGGAGCAGGAGGCAGCCAAACTTAAGGGCGAACTAATCTCTATCGCTAATTCTTCAGACCCATACCCGACAGTTGAGGCTGAGAGGGGCCTAACAAGGCGTTGTCTAGAAATCTTAACGCGGCACAAGTGCAGGATCCAGATAATTACAAAGTCGAATATTGTTTTGAGGGACATAGACCTTCTCAAGCGTGTGCCCTCCATGGTGGCGGTGACAATAACAACTGATGATATGGAAACAGCTAAAATCCTAGAGCCGAACGCCCCTCTGCCATCGGTAAGGCTGAAAACCGTTGAGAGGCTTGTTGCATGTGGCATACCAGTGGCCGCCCGCATAGACCCAATAATCCCTTATGTGAACGAAAACCCAGAAACCCTTGTCGGGGCACTAGCGGAAATAGGCGTTAGGCACGTGACAGTCTCCACCTACAAGGTTAAGGCTGACAACTGGCAGAGACTAAGCCTAGCCATGCCAAAAACAGCTGAAAAACTTAAGCCCCTCTACTTCGAGAAGGGCGAAAAATTAGGGCGATACACATATCTGCCAAAAGATTTGAGGCTTAAACTGATGGAGAACCTAGCAAGGCTTGCCAAAAAATATGAGTTGAAGTTTGCTATATGCCGAGAAGGCATAAAAGGCTTGAATACGGCAACATGCGACGGCACATGGCTAATAAAAGACTTATCAACATAGCAAGTTTTAAATCCTAAACTCAATAATACAAAAAGAAACGACGGGATGACTCTAAATGTCTAAAACTAAAGATAAAGACGAGGAAATATTGCAGGTCCTAAAGGAAATAAAAGCCTTGTTAGAGCCTAAACCAGCCCCACCACCCAAGAAAGGCTTATGGAACGAGTTCCTAGACTTCATATCAAAATACAAGGTTATGGGAATGGCAGTAGCCTTCATCCTCGGCATATATCTTGGCACACTTGTTCAGGCACTCGTGGGAGACCTGATAATGCCAATAATAACACTGATACTTCCAGACGTACAATGGGAAGCCTTTGTATTGGGGCCTTTCCGCATTGGACACTTTGTAGGTGCCCTGATAACATTCCTCATAGTGGCCTTCGTTGTCTTCCTAATAGTTAAGGTAACCAAAAAATGGGGCATAGAATAACATTAAATCCCGTCTTTTTTCCTTTAAATTAAATAGTGTTTCACCACTATACCATAATTTAAAAATTTTAATGCATAAAACAAAGTTAATGGACAAACAGTTTTACGCTGTGATCTATTCTTAAAAAGCGGATAAGCATATATCGAATTTTGATATATGTCCAGTTCAGCAATAACTGATTTATTAAGTCTTGCGATAAATTGTATGTGAGTAAAACATGACAACTGTTCAACAAACATACAAAAACAAACACACCATCCCACCCAGAAAGTCTAACAAAAGTTTCAAAATAATCCTATTAGAAGCTGTAGACGAAGGACTATCATACCTGGGCAAATCAGCCAAACAAAGCATATACCACCACCTAAAACACTCCTACGGAATAAAAGAAAAAGAAATCCCAGAAAAAATAGAGGAATTTGAAAAAGCCTTAAATGATATTTTCGGCCCCTCATCAAAAATCCTACAAATAAAAATAATGGAGAGACTCCATCAAAAAGTGAAAAGGGAAATTAAAATACCAAACAAAAATGAATTAAGATTCATAGAATATATTAAAGCCGCAGCATGTAGCCAATAAATTATAAAATCTAAATATTAATATAAAAGCCCCACGATGTATCGGGGACAGCCCCGCAGCGTTTTGGTTTTGGGTTGTTTTAGGTTTATTTTTGTTTGGGGGATGGTAGCCCGGGGGAGATTCGAACTCCCGTCAGGGGCTCCAGAGGCCCCCATGCTTGACCGCTACACCACCGGGCTCCTGATGCCATTCAGCATTAAGTCCACACATAATAATAACTTTAACTGGAAAAGTTCAGATAACTATTTTGTGATTAGGACTGGGCATGGGGCGTTTCTTATT
>JAWCQV010000078.1:0-4012 GCA_038869575.1 Bathyarchaeia archaeon
ACCGATGATTGGAAAAGAGCTTGTAACCCTTGAAACCTCAACAGTGCCAATGGTTAAGCTGAAAAAACTGCGGTTTGTAGGTGTATCAGCTTACTAGTCACCTTCCCATTTTCTAAAAGCGGAGAACAACATTCTCCACATATTTTCTCAAGGTTTCGGCAAACCCAGCAATGACATCCGGCGGGTATGGTTTTAGGTTTTTGTATTCTTCGCTTAGAGTATCTCCTGGTATAAACTGTTGTAGTGCATAGGTTTTTGCGCCTTTCGCGGTTTCGCCCATGCGGATTACGTCTGCTTCTTCCACAATTTTTGGCACAACAGTGGTTCTGAACTCGTATTCTATTTTGCCGCTTTTCAGCATCTCAACAGTTTTTAGGAGCGCCGCCGTGTCCTTTGCCCCTAGAAGGTGGTATTTTTCCGGCGAAGTTTTAATGTCCAAAGCCACGTAATCCACGTAGGGGAGGCACTGCTCCAAAACTGTTGGGTTTAAGCCGTTAGTGTCAAGTTTTACTGCGAAGCCCCGCTCTTTCAGCTTTTTTAGGAAGCGGGGCAGTTCCTTATGGATGGTTGGTTCCCCACCGGTGACGACGACGGCGTCCACATATTTTCTGCGTTCATCCAGTATTTGGAGGGCTGTCTCCTCGTTTAAGAATGGGGGTTTAGGGTCGACAACAATTCGCCAGTTATAACAGTAGGGGCAACGCAAATTACAGCCGGGCGTGAAAAGTACGGAAGCTATTTTTTCGGGATAGTCTATTAGGCTTGTTTTTTGTATGCCGCTAAATTTCATTTTTCACGCGCCGCCGCTTGCTGGCAATGTTGCTGGCGGCAAGACTGTGGCTTTTTCAAAGGTTTTTCGTATGGTGAATTCCGCTTGTTTCCCATCGTTCCACTGATCCACTGGGCGTAGATAGCCCACAACCCTTGAGTAGACTTCGCAGTTGGCTCCACATTTTGGACACTGCCTGTGCTCGCCGCTCAAGTAGCCATGGTTTGGGCAGACACTGAAGGTTGGCGTTAATGTGAAGTATGGTAGGCGGAAGTTCCACGCCACTTTACGGACTAGTTCAGCTGCCGCCCTCCATGAGTAGAGTCTTTCGCCAAGGTAGATGTGGAAGACTGTCCCGCCAGTGTAGAGGGTCTGAAGCCTATCCTGATGCTCCAAAGCCTCGAAAAGGTCTGCCTCGTGGTCTACTGGAAGCTGGGAGGAATTCGTGTAGAAGGGTTCCGCCCCTTTAGCCAAATACCTTTCATTAGCCGCCTTTATGTCTGGGTATTTGCGCTTATCTATGCGTGCTAGGCGGTAGCTGGCGCCTTCAGCCGGAGTTGCCTCTAAATTGTAAATGTTGCCCGTCTCCTCCTGAAAGTCTGCAAGCTTCTCCCTCATGAAGTTCAACACTTTGACAGCGAACTCCAGTCCGTCTAGCGTTGCAATGCCATAGCCAAACAAGTTCAGTATAGCCTCGTTCATGCCCACCAAGCCTATGGTTGAGAAATGGTTCTTCCAGTACTTTCCAAAGGTTTCCTTAACGCCCCTAAGATAGCGCCTAGAATACGGGTACAAGCCCTTCTCTGTAAACTGTTCCAAGACTTTGCGCTTTATTTCTAGGCTGTCTTTAGCTATTTCCATGAGCGCTTCTAGGCGTTCGAAGAATTCGTCCTCGTTTTTGGCTAAATAGCCAATCCTTGGAAGGTTTAGGGTTACAACGCCTATGCTTCCGGTCAGCGGATTAGCTCCAAAGAAGCCTCCGCCCCGCTTTCGGAGTTCGCGGTTGTCTATCCTTAGGCGGCAGCACATGCTACGCACATCTTCTGGCTTCATGTCGCTGTTGACAAAGTTTGAGAAGTATGGCGCCCCATACTTAGCCGCCACTTCAAAAATTTTCTGGGAAACCGCCGAATCCCAGTCAAAATCCTTCGTAATGCAATATGTTGGTATTGGAAATGTGAAAACCCTTCCTTTGGCGTCACCTTCGCTTAGGACCTTTGCAAAAGCAATGTTGAACATCTCCATCTCCTTCTCCATATCGCCATAAACGGCATCTTTAACCTCTCCGCCAATTATGACAGGCTCATCTCTCATGAATTCTGGAACCCTCAAATCCAAAGTAATGTTTGTGAACGGCGTCTGGAAACCCACTCGCGTTGGCACATTCATGTTAAAGAAGAATTCTTGAAGCGCTTGCTCCACCTCTTTTTGGCTTAGCCCGTCGTAACGTATAAAGGGCGCCAGGTATGTGTCAAAGTTTGAGAAGGCTTGGGCTCCTGCAGCCTCTCCTTGTAACGTGTAAAAGAAGTTTACTACATGTCCGAGGGCTGTTCTGAAGTGCTTCGCCGGAACGCTTTCAATTTTTCCGGGAACTCCTCCGAAACCTGTTAAAAGCAAGTCTTTAATGTCCCAGCCTACGCAGTATGGTCCCAAAACGCCTAAGTCATGAATGTGCATGTCTCCTGAGAAGTGGGCGTCTGCAATGTTTGGCGGGTAAATGCGGGTTATCCAGTATTTGGCGATAACCGTCGATGACAGGTAGTTATTTAAGCCTTGCAGCGAGTAACTCATGTTTGAGTTTTCCTTAACCCGCCAATCCTCAATGTCTAGGTACTGGTCCACGAGGTCTGCAGAGCTTAGGAGGGCTGCTAACTCCCTTAGGTCTTGGTGCTGCTTACGATAGAGAATATAAGCCTTAGCTGTTCTCGCATGCCCATTCTCTATAAGGATTTTTTCCACAACATCTTGAATTTCCTCGACTGTTGGGACACCGTCCTCTCCGAAGCGCCTTCTAAGCTCGGCAACAACTTGGTCGCTTAGCCTTTTAGCTAATTCACGGTCTTTTCCGCCCACGGCTTTGGCTGCCTTCCAAATGGCGTTTGTTATCCTCTCCTGATCGAAGGGTTCTAACCTACCATCCCGCTTCCTAACGAACTTCATTTTATTTCACCTAACTTCTTGAAGCACGCGACGGAAGTCCTCAGGCTCTTCAAATCTGCGGTAAACAGATGCGAAGCGTACGTAAGATACGCGGTCGAGGCCTTTTAAATGCTTCATTACTAGGTCGCCAATTTCCTGCGATGTAACTTCTTCCTTTCCCATAGCCATTAGTTCCTGCCTAACCTTTTCAGCTAGGGCATGTATCTGCTCCATTGTTACCGGTCTTTTCTCGCAGGCTTTTTGTAAGCCTCTAACGATTTTGTTCAGGTCGAAGCGTTCAAGTCTGCCGTCGCGTTTCCGCACCATCAACTCTATGGTTTCTACATATTCGTAGGTTGTGAAGCGTTTCCCACAGCTTGTGCATTCCTTTCGCCTTCTTGTGGTGTTGTCTGGCGAGTCCCTTGTTTCAAGGGTTTTTATGTTTTCTGAGCCGCAGTATGGGCACTTCATGGCTTTCCATCGCGTGCTTAAATATAGTGTTCAATATTATTTTAAAGCACTAAATGTAGTGTGACTTTTTTAAACTTTATGCAACAAAAATGTAAACACCCACCAAACCAGTGCCGTCAATAAACAAAATTCAGTGCTAATCAAACATGAGGTTTCCAAGATTTTCAAACCTTTTGGAGGCGTCGGCAACCGAAAAGGAATTATAATTTTAAAAGGCTCCATTTTAAAGGCACGATATCCTTAAAGGGATGAAAATTTCCCCGTTAAAGAACGTAAAATCTGAAAAATTTTAAATATACAAAACTGAACGCGGGCTTGGTAATGTTTATTTCCGGCTTTGCGTCTTGTCAGAAACCGGCTATGGGCTTAAAGATTGCGGCTTTCATGCATGAAGATGCCACCAACGTAGTTAGATTGCTCAACGAAGAGTATGCCAACTCTTACGAGTTTATTCCATACACTGTCGAGGAGCTTCTAAAAGAGATTGAGGAGCGAAACCTAACGGTTCTGGTGGCAAAAATGGACAGCGAAATCTTGGGATGCATAGCCCTTCACGCAGGGCATCATGGCGAACATATTGAATGGTTAGTCGCGTTAAAGGGAGTTCACCAAAAGGTTGTTGGAGATATGCTA
>JAWCQV010000079.1:0-3992 GCA_038869575.1 Bathyarchaeia archaeon
GGAGGAAAGATCCTCGTGTTTTTCTGGACGGTTTATATCTGTACGAGAAAAGTGAGGGAATGGAAGCTTGAACGAACATGACGCCGTTGTTGTAGAAAAAGCCCTGAAGGTAAGGGCTAGACTGAAAAAGAAAAAGCCTGATTTTGTTCGGCAGGAAAGCTGGCGGTATGACCGGCTTAAGGAGAACTGGCGCAGACCGAAGGGCATAGATAGCAAAATGCGGAGAAAAATTAAGGGATGGCCCCAAACTGTAAGCGTTGGTTATAGGGGGCCGAAGGCTGCAAGAGGTCTCCACCCATCTGGTTATGAAGAGGTCTTAGTGTATAATGTTGGCGAGCTTAAGAAGGTGAATCCTAAAACTCAAGCCGCGCGTATCGCTCACACTGTTGGAAGAAGAACCAGACTGCAAATTCTTGCAGAGGCACGTAAGAAGAAGATAACCATTTTAAATGTGGGTGTTAGGGAAGAGGAAAAGAAAGAAGAAGTGGAGAAAACGGAAGCCGAAGAAGAGAAAAAGGCTGAAAAAGAAGCTGAAGAGGAAAAAGAGAGGGAAAAGGCGGCTGAAGAGAAGCCGAAGCCCAAGCGAAAGAGAGCAAAGAAAAGCAAGGGAGAGGAGAAAGAACAGTGACCGGCCTTAAAAGCCAAAGGCGACTTGCAGCCCAAATACTAAAGGTTGGTCAGGATAGGGTTTGGATAGATCCTGATAGGATAGAGGATGTTGAAGCAGCAATAACCCGTGAGGAGGTCAAGAAGCTAATCCACGAAGGCGTGATTAAGCCTTTAAAAAAGAAAGGTGTCAGCCGAGCGAGAGCAAGAGTTATTCGCCAAAAAAAGAAGAAAGGCTTGAGGCGGGGTCCTGGAAGCAGAAGTGGTGCAGCGAAAGCTAAAATCCCTAAAAAGGAGGCTTGGATGAAAAAGGTTCGAGCCTTAAGGAAGAGGCTCCGCGAACTGAAGGCTAACAAAATAATCACTGAAAGCACTTATAGAAAGCTTTACACCATGGTTAAAAGTGGGAGGTTTACATCAACCGCTGACATGGAGAGATTTCTAAAGGCTCACGACCTCTGGAGGAAACGTTGATGGCGAAGGGTTCCCGTTATAGTGTGCCTTACCGCCGGAGAAGGGAAGGCAAAACAGACTATCACAAAAGAAAAGCCTTAATCCTCTCAAGAAAGCCTAGGCTTGTGGTTCGCGGTTCGCTCAAAAACATAATTGTCCAAATAATCGCCGCTAAACCTTGTGGCGACGAAGTTTTAGTTTCAGCCCACAGTAGAGAAATCCTAAAAAATTATGGGTGGAAAGCTCCTAGGGGTAATATTCCTGCAGCTTATCTAACAGGGCTTTTGTGTGGGTTGAAGGCCAAAGCAAAAGGTATAGAAGAGGCGGTTCTAGACATCGGGCTACGTTCTCCAACGAAGGGTGCGAGAATTTTCGCAGCTCTTAAAGGAGTTTTGGATGCTGGTTTAAGTGTTCCATACGGGGAGGAGAAACTGCCGGACGACAGTAGAATTCAAGGCATTCATATAGCTCAATACGCGAAAATGCTTTCAGCAAACTCTGAAAAGTACATGGCAACGTTCTCAAAATATCTTGAAAATAAGGTTTCTCCAGAGAGCCTTCCTGAACATTTTGCAAAGGTTAAGAATGCTGTAATTTCCGATTTTAAGGTCGGAGGCAAAAGCCATGGCAGTAGATAGGGCTAGAAGTTTAGAAGAGTGGGTTCCCAAAACACGCCTTGGAAAACTGATTCAGGAGGGAAAAATAACATCCATTGAAGAGGTTTTCATGGAAGGCTTACCAATACGGGAACCCCAAGTTGTTGATGCTTTACTTCCAGGCCTTCAAGAAGAGGTTATAAACATAAATCTTGTTCAGAAGCAAACAGATGCTGGTGAGAAGTCCAGGTTTAAAGCGATAGTTGCCGTTGGCAATAGGGACGGCTACATTGGGCTTGGGGCTGGAAAAGCAAGTCAGGTGAGGACTGCAATAGAGAAGGCAGCTGCAGATGCAAGACTAAACCTTGTTCCAATTAGACGGGGATGCGGCAGCTGGGAATGCGGATGTGGAAAACCCCATTCTGTCCCTTTCCAAATTGAGGGCAAATGCGGGGGCGTAAAAGTTGTAATTGTCCCCGGGCCGAGGGGCTTAGGTTTAGTTGCCAGCGAGGTTGCAAAAGTGATTCTTGGACTAGCAGGAATAAAAGATTGTTGGACGAGGAGCTATGGCTCTACAAGAACAGTTCCATCCTTTGCTTACGCGGTTTTTGATGCCCTAAAGAAGTCTTACAGCCTAATCACGCCGATGGATTGGGTGAAATAGCTTGTCGGAAGAAACCGAAATTCGCAAATGCATTGCAGCAATACGTATTCGCGGGATTATAAGTGCGCCCTTACAGGTTAGGGAAACCGTGAAAATGCTAAATTTAAAAAGAAACAACTATGCCATTTTAATCGACAATAGGCCATCTTTCATTGGAATGTTGAAAACAGCTCAAAGCTTTATTACTTGGGGCGAAATCTCAAAGAAATCTTTAATTACACTTTTAAAGAAAAGGGGCAGACTTGTTGGCAATAAAAAGTTGACGGACGAATACGCCAAAAAGCTTGGTTACAGCTCTTTGGAGGAGCTTGCGGAGGCAATTTACAACTGCAAAGTTGAGTATTGGAAACTACCAAATATCCAGCCATATTTTAGGTTGCACCCGCCAACAAAGGGTTTTAAGGGTAAGATAAAGAAAAGCTACGGTATGGGCGGCGAGCTTGGATACCGCGGCGAAAAAATAAACGAGCTTTTGGATAGAATGATCTAAGGCCTTTCGTGTTGCGGCGATATCTTTTATAACTTGTTTGAAGATGCGTTTGTGTTAAAGGGAGGATAAATCAGCGTGAGATGGCGGAGAAGCGAGAAACGTCCAAAATGGTTTAGAGCTGCTAAAAGACTTGGCAGAACCGGGGATAATGTTTTCAGGTTCAAAGATTTGAGGTCCCCACGCCGGCAGCCCCCTCATAAGTATAAAGGTTTGAAGACGTTTAAAGTTAAAAAATGGAGAGAACCCGAGCCCCTGGTGGACGTTTTTAGGGAGAAGGATAGAATAATTGTTGTTGCAGAGCTTAAAGGCTTTAAAAGGGAAAACATAAATGTTCTCGCCGAGAAACATCGTCTAACCCTAACGGCAAGAGCTCAGGGAAGAAGATACTCTAAAAGTTTAAATCTTCCAGAGGCTGTGATTCCAAAGGCGACCCGCATAACATATAAAAACGGTGTCCTTGAAATACAGTTAATGAAGGCCATAGAAGAAGAGAAGCCGCTAAAAAGGGTTGCTGGTTAGAGATGCCTCATAAGCTCAGGAAAATACGTAAAAAACGTGGTTCAAGAACATGCGGCTACGGAAGGGTAGGGCAGCATAGAAAATCTGGCTCAAAGGGATACCGAAGGGCTGGACGCCACAAGCATGGCTGGACATATGTCATAAAATATGAGCCAGAATACTTTGGGAAGAAAGGTTTTACTTGTCCTAAAAGTTTAAGGCGTGAAGTCAAAGCCATAAATGTTGGAGAGCTTGAAGAGCTAGCCGAAAAATACGGAGGAAAAACCGAAGAGGGCAAAATTCTCATAGACTTAAAAGGTTTAGGTTACACGAAGCTTCTAGGCGCTGGAAAAGTTACGAAACCCCTTATTGTGAAGGTTGTCTCTTGCTCGAAATCGGCGTCTGGTAAAATAGCGGAGGCTGGAGGACAAGTTATCGTGGAAACTCCAGAACTTAGGGAGTAGCTGTTAACCCATGGCTGGAAGATTCCTTAACGTGTTTAAACCTCTTGCGCGGTTCATTCCAGAAGTTAAGGCCCCGGAACGAAGAGTAAGCTTTAATGAAAAACTATTCTGGACAGCCATAGCCCTCATAATTTACTTGGTAATGGCCAGCAACGCGTGCAGTCTTTACGGCATTCAAAGATCCGAGGAATTTGCCCCTCTTAGGATAATTTTTGCTTCAA
>JAWCQV010000080.1:0-3898 GCA_038869575.1 Bathyarchaeia archaeon
TTACACCCAACTTTTATTTCGAAAAATCCCGGCTGGTACCAGTCGTCTAGATGGCTTTCTCCACGATTGCGTTCTTCGCGGAAATAAATCCTTTCAATCCACTTTCCGGTTTGGGTATAAGCTCCATGCGTCGCTTCGAGAATGATTGTTGCTTGTGGCTTTTCGATGTTTATTTTTACTCTTTTATTATATATTTTCTGGGAGAACCTTGGCGGATTGTGCCACCTGTCCACAACTGAGTGGAAATGCCTACATGTAATGAGTGGGAATACTCGAATTTCAACATCAGCTTTATCATCGTTAGCAAACTCGTATACTGCTATAGTGGCGTTCTTTTTGTACGGCATTAAAAGAGTTTTTGAAAATATAATATTTTGAATATTGTAGACATATTTTGGGAAGGGAGATAAGTGGAATTCTTGAAGTAACTTGTATCCTTTCGGATATATTCCGTCTTGAAACTCGTTGGCAGAGGTGTGGTAAAAAGCGTTTCCAATCTTTAATTCTTCGTCCATTTTAGTCACACAAACCCTGCGGTCTCTGGGTGGATGAAAAGCCGCTACTAGCGCTCCATGATACTTCCTCGTATTTATTCCCAAAACGGTTGATGAGGCATATCCCCCTAAGCCGTTTGTTATAATCCACTCTTTTTGCAGCAATTCATCAACATTTGAAAGAGCTTTTTTATCAAGGCTTATGGATGGCGTATATCTTCTCATTTAAGGCATCAGCTTCGCAACGTTCTTTTCTCTTGGTACGGCAAAAAAGTTTGCAACGGGGTCGCATTTCGCCCTAAAAAACAAAGCATGGGGCTTTTTCAATTTATGCTCTGTAAAGGTTTCAGCATACCCCATACCTTTGGCGAAAACGATATCTGCCGATTCGTAAGTGTTTAGGAACTCGGCTGAAACCTCTTTTAGAGCTAAGCCAACAGCGTCGGTCCCTGTTGTTATAACTTTATCAGCAATTTTAGTCATGCCAATGAATTCAGCATCCTCAAAGGTTGCATCGTTCATTACTGGTTCGCCCTTTACAGCCACGATGACCTTTAAACCCATGTTCTTAAGCTGCTCAACAACAAGAGTGTCGAAAACTATTTCGCCAGCATTATCCGTCAAATAAAGAATTGTACCGGAATTTTTTGCAACCTCGTAGATTTTGCTGATGTCGTCGATGACCAGGTCTTTTCCAGCATCCCTTAGGTTCTTCTTTAAACCTCTAAATGTAAATCTATGGCCAGGAATGTCAAATTCCATGGTGTTGCCAACCATGGCACAGAGGCAGGCCCTCTTAAACCTATCCTGCTGTGTGTAACCTTCCTCCACAAGTTTCTTGGCATATGGCAAAAGCTTTAAGGCGTTTTCATTGCATAGCCGCTTACTCCTCTTACATGGATCGTTGTTTCCAGTAACCCTTTTAATTACGCGATCCCTTTTCGTTCCCAAATCCGCTGGAACAGCAGAGGGCTTAAACTCCTTACTTAGCATGTATAGGAGCTCCATCATGGCCCTGAACCGCAAGGCTGGGTTAGTTGTTGCCTCTTTAATTTCAGCTGCCCCTCTGTTAATTATACAGGCTGCGCATTCGGCTTCAACCTTCAAAGGGCTGTTCCCCTAAACCCTTGCTTTTTCAGCAAATTCCAGCAAAACCCTATATTGGTCTTTTGCCTTCACAATAGCACTTGCCACCAACACACCTTGAGTTCCAAGCCTTAAGGCTGCTGCCACATCCTCACCGTGGCTTATACCAGCGCCACATAAAATCATAACTTTTGGGTTTACCTCCTTAACAAGCTCAACCGTGGATGTAACGATTTCAGGTTTAGCTTTCGAAACAGGTATGCCCGTTCCAATAAGCTCTGGAGGTTCAACAGCCACCACATCGGGATTTAAGGCTGCTACAGCCGCACTTATGCTCTGGTTGTTAGCGCAGACAACCGAAACGAGCTCAACATTCCGAGCTATTCTTATAGTCGCATCAATATCAGAAAGCCTAAGCTGTCTCTCAGAATGATTAATAATCGTTCCAACAGCTCCAGCTTCCTTTATGGCTTCTGCCGTGACGTGACCCGTATAGCTTCCAGGCTCTACAGGATCTATATGCTGGGCAAAAACTGGAATTTCTGTAGCCTCTGTAACAGCAGATATGTCCGTAAACTGGGGAGCAACACTAATCTGAACACCAGTTTCGCGGCTAGCACGCTCGGCTTTTTTTGCAAGCTCAACAGCTCTCTTGCCAGTTGCCTCCAAGTAAGTTTTAAAGTTAACCAGAATCAATGGGGTTTTAAGCTTTAGAGACAAAGCCTATTCACCAACAAGCTGGTTTTAGATGCTGTGGACTAATATCCTTTTGGATGAAAGACAAATAAAAAGTGATTTTTGATGGCTACTTTTTTCCTTCTGGAACGAAGACGGCTGCGGCAACAACCGTTGTCCACAAGCCGTTCTTGTCGCCTGTGGCTGACTGTGTTATATTCGTAGTTTTTATTATAAGTCCACTTGCCCTGAACTGTTGTTTCCGCTCATCCCAAGCCGTCTGAGGGTCGAATGGAATTCCCATAGTAGTCGCCAACATTGTTGCAGCTAAATCCTCAGCATAATCTCCAGCCACCTCGTCTGTCTGTCCAAAGGAGTGATGTTCTGACAGATAGCCATAATTATTCTTGCCAGACGGTATTGCCACCCCTATCGAGGCTGCGATAAGCCTATGTGGCTCGTTTGTCTGGTTTTTAGCCATTACGACAAAGGTTATTTCGCCAGGACTAAGCATTTTTAGACCTTTCTCTTTAGGGATGAGCTTGCAGCCGGGCGGTATTATGCTTGAAACGTTCACTATGTTACAGTGTTGAATTCCAGCATTTCGCAACGCCAACTCGAAAGATTGGAGCTGCTCCTTATGTTTTCCTACGCCCCTTGTTAGAAAGAGATATTTTGGGATCATTTCAACGTTCGCTGTAAATTATAAAAATTAGCTTAAAAGTTTTATGTGTCTCAGGAAATGATAGGAATTTTTAAGGGAAAAACATAACAAAGTCTGAAACACATCTCTTTCTAGGTTTGGTGAATTGCCAGCTTACCGAAGCGTGTTCAAGGATGAAGCGAAGCTTGACATAAACTATATTCCAAGTAGACTTCCTCACAGAGAGGCTGAAATGCGACTGCTGACAGAATTTTTTAGCTTCGCGCTGTTCGCTCCGAAAGAAATGGCGCAAAGAGTCTTAATAGTTGGGGATGTTGGAACGGGGAAAACAGCCCTTTCTCAAAGGTTTGGGGCGGACATAACCCAACAAGCCAAGCAGAAAGGCATAAATCTTAACTATATTCATGTGAACTGTCGCCAGTATCGCGGAAGCCTATTCCTCATACTGCACCATGCAGTTTCGTTTTTCCATCCGACATTCCCGAAACGTGGCTTTTCAGCAGAGGAGCTTCTAAACATTTTCCTGCAAGTCTTGGATGAGCAGAACGCCTATGCCATTCTAACTTTAGATGAGTTTGAAAGCCTAGTTGAGAAAGAGGGCGCTGAACCGGTTTACAAGCTT
Source organism: Bathyarchaeia archaeon (assembly GCA_038869575.1). GTDB lineage: Archaea > Thermoproteota > Bathyarchaeia > Bathyarchaeales > Bathycorpusculaceae > JAGTQI01. The sequence goes on from JAWCQV010000080.1 coordinate 3,542, forward strand.
ACGCGCCTACAAGAAGCGAGGCTCGGCAGGCCTCAGAGGGTTTCCCTCATATGCATAATGAAAAGCTTAAGAGCTATTGAAGGGCTTGACTTAAGCACTAGGAGTACGCTACAATCTAACATAATAAGCCTTGAGCCCTACAGCCAAGAACAACTTATAGATATTATAAACGATAGGGTTCAACTCGCCTTCAAACCTCTAACAGTTCAAGAAGAAACCGTAAGCCTCATCGCAGAACTCGCCCATTCAGAAGGGGGGAACGCTCGCTTCGCCATAGAACTCTTATGGAGGGCTGGCAAATATGCTGATGCTGAAGGTATTGACACGGTAACGCCAGAGTGTGTTAGAAAGGCTGTT
>JAWCQV010000081.1:0-3829 GCA_038869575.1 Bathyarchaeia archaeon
CTTGAAGAGGTTTTGGAGAATATCTGAGGATGCCTGTGGAAAAACCTTGATCGCCTACATAGATCCTCTTTTGTTAAAAGGTGACCTGCAGAAACCGGTATACATGAGCTTGATTCCGAGTCTAGTTCTTGACTTGGGTTGAATGCATGTTTATTCAGAAGTGGTTTTCAAATGAGATGGTTACATCAATATAAGGTTTGCTATTCGAGGATTTCTTTTACCGCTTTCTTGTAAACCTCAAAGTCATGCTTGCTATATAATACAAGAGCAACTTTTTCCAGTTTGTCTTCTTTCTCTAAGAATTCTTTAACTGTTTTTAGGGCTACTTTACATGCCTCTTGTATAGGGTATCCGTAGGCGCCGGTGCTTATTGATGGGAAGGCTATTGTTTTTAAGCCTTTTAAAACGGCCAGCGCCAACGAGTTGCGGTAGGCTTCCGCCAGGAGTTCGGGCTCCCCGCTTTTACCTCCTCGCCAAATTGGCCCTACCGTGTGTATGACGTATTTGGCTTTTAAGTTACCGCCAGTGGTTATTACGGCTTTTCCTGTGGGAAGCCCATCGGGCCATTCTGTTGCCCTTATCCGTTTGCACTCTTCTAGGATTTTTGGTCCGCCTTTTCTGTGTATGGCGCCGTCTACTCCTCCGCCTCCCATAAGGGATGGGTTTGCAGCGTTTACTATGGCGTCTGTGTCCATTTCTGTTAAGTCTCCTTGAACTAGACATAGTTTCGCCTTTCCAATTTGATATTCGATTTTCTCCGCCATTGTATCCCCATTATTGTCATGGCTGACTTGAACTTTTAAATGTTTAAGTTTATTAACAAACATTGGCATGTCACAACAAGATATAAGGTAACTCACCACAATAATGCCGAAATAATAAACCAAACGCCGAAAATCACTAGGACAGCGAAGCAGAAGAGAAAGACCAGCGTGAAAACCTTCTCATTCCAAAAGCGCTTAGTCTTGAAAACGGTCACAGAAACGAAGGTATCCCATGCTAGATCACATAACCAATGAACTGTAACGAAGGCCATTAATCCCATAGCACCAAATATAGAAGCGTTCCAAATGAGGGCTACGCCAACGGTTGCCCACCAAATGAAAAAGTACGGGTTTGCGCCGGTTGCAATCAAACCGGCTATGAAAGAGGCATGTCCAGAATGGCTTGTCTCTGCGCTGGCTTCCCTCTTGGTTTTAAAAGTTTGAAATCCCATATAAATTAGCACGGCTCCGCCCACAACTCCTATGGCCTTCTGCACAATGGATGAGGCGAAAAAACTTGAAAGCCCAAAATATAAGAGGAGGATTAGCGGAAACTCCACTGCCCCATGTCCAAGAGCTATTAGTATGCCGGCAGCCTTGCTTCTGTAACCCTTTGCGACTGTTACGGCAAATACTGGTCCGGGCATCATAACTCCTGATAGAGATATGAAAACAACAGAAGCCAAGAAAAGAGGAAGGTCTGTTATAGGCTCCATAGGTTTTTAGCCCATTAATTCTGAAAGAATTTTCTCTTCCGCGGCTTTTATCCCGCTTCCAAGACTAACATTGTATCCAAGATGTTTTAGCGTGTTTTCTATCGCAGATATTGTGGCAGCTATATCGTTCTGGTTTACGTTTCCCATGTGTCCTACTCGGAAGCCCTTCCCCTTCAACGGTCCAAGGGTTGAAGCCACAACAATTCCATACTTCTTCATTTCACCTCTGAACAGGTTGTCATCTATGCCCTCAGGATAGTAAATGGCGGTAACAGTGTCAGCCTCGTATCCCCTTTCCGCCACAATTTTAAGGTTTAAAGCGTTCATGGCGGCTCTGAAAGCTTCAGCCAAAACATGATGCCTTCTAAAACGGTTTTCCAATCCCTCGTCTAACACAAGCCTCAAAGCTTCATGCAAAGCGTAAATCATGTTCACGGGTGGGGTAGCAAAATACTTCGTCGGGTCCCGCATAACTGGAAGCCAATTTTTAAAACTGCCGTACCACGAGCTAACAGGCGTTTTGCGCCTCTCCAAGTACTCTAAGGCTTTTTGGCTAACAGCCACAAAAGCCAAGCCTGGCGGGACGCCTACGCATTTCTGTGAACCCGAAACACAGACGTCTATGCCCCAGTCATCTACGCGGACTTCCATTCCTCCAAGGGAGCAAACGGTGTCAACTATGTAGAAGGCGTCGCTGTACTTCTTCACAACCTCGCCTATTTCCTTTATTGGGTTTGCCACTCCTGTTGATGTTTCCACATGAGTAACAGTAACAGCCTTAAAACCACCCTCTTTTAGGGCTTCCCTGACTTGCTCCGGCTTTACAGCCATGCCATATGGCACTTCTAAAACACGGGGAACCGCGCCATAAACCTTACACATTTCAACGAAATACTGCCCAAAAAACCCCGAAACAGCGTTAAGCACCTTGTCGCCGGGCTCCAAAATGTTGGCTACCGCCATCTCTAGAGCTAGAGTTCCAGAGCCAGCCACAACAAAAACTTCACTTTCAGTCATAAAAACCCTCTTCAAACCGTTTAGGGCTTCCTTAAATATGGATACGAATTCTTGACTTGTATGCGACAAGGGAGGCTTGCACATGGCACGCAAAACCGAAGGGGCAACATTTGTTGGGCCAGGAATCATGAGAAGCTCCCTTTCAAACATTTCGCTCACCTCTCACCGTTGCGTTGAGGTAAAGTTATATGCCCGCCGCATTTAAGTTTAATTTGGAAGGTCAAGCTTGCCTTATGAAAGCGTCCCCCAACATGGTTTTTTGCGGAAACTTAAGGATTTCCTTATGGGCGCAACGGTTTATGGCGTCATTAGAGACCTTGAAGAGAAACGTCAACTAACCGAGTATGGGTTAATGCTGGTTGTGCTCGGCGATATGCTAGGCTATCCAGCTTTTACATATTATCGCTTCAAACTGCTTCCCCTATGGTTTTATAAACTTTCAAGCTGGAAGCGGTATATGCTTCAAGATGTTGATATTACAGACAAAATAAGGGAACATTAGGAAAGCTTTATTTAACGTTGGCATATTTTGTTCTACTGTGGGAAGCCATGACCGGTGAAAAGAAAAGCGAATCTGAAGTGAAAAGAGCTGTTAAAGAACTTGTTTATGGCATGGCTATGCATGATATGGTCAGATACGCCCTTAAGACTAGAATGTACCTTGAGCATCTTTTTATGTTAATCACGTTAGGTGATATGCTCGGTATACCACTGCTTCCGCCATACTATTCGCTGAAACTTCTTCCCTATGCTGTTCCAAACATAAAATCTTGGCAGAGGAGACTATTTAGGGAAAGAGACTTTACAGACTCGCTTTATTAGAACTAGAGTGTATAAAAGGAGGATGAATGATGCCTGAAACGATGAGGGAGTTTTTTGAAAGGAGACCTGAGCTTAACTGCGTCATTTTTGCTGGTAAGGGGGGACTTGGCAAGACAACCTTTAGTGCGGCAACCTCCTATTGGTTAGCCAAGCAAGGTAAACGCGTCTTATGCTTTAGCACAGACCCACAAGCATCTCTTAGCGATATATTTGAAAAAGATATTTACGGGAAGGGAATACAATCTTTTGCGCCAAATCTCCACGTACTTGAAATAGATGCTGACAAAAGAGTTAACGATTACTTGGAAAGTATCAGAAAAAAGATACTGGAAATGTATAATTTAACTGAGCTCCCCAAGGAAATCGATGAATACATCAAGTCGGCAGCGTCTGAACCTGCGATGCATGAATCTGCAACCTATGATGCTATGGCGGAGTTGATGGCGAAAAAGGAATATGACTATTACATTTTTGACATGCCTCCGTTTGGTCACGGCATCCGCATGGTAA
>JAWCQV010000082.1:0-3775 GCA_038869575.1 Bathyarchaeia archaeon
GTTTTTATTCCTTGATAAAGCATTTTAAGTATTGCCATGGAAGCCACGCGGGTGTTCCTTAAGAGCTTTGGGTGTTCAACAAATTTGGCTGACGGTGAAGTTATGGCTGGTTGCCTAGCGAAGGCTGGGTTTAAACTTGTTGACAGTGTGGCAGATGCAGACGTAGTCATTTACAACACTTGTGCTGTTAAAGGTCCGACAGAAAACCGTATGATAGATATTTTGAAAAAAGTTCCTGGGGGAAAGAAGCTTCTCGTCGTTGGGTGTCTGCCCCTAATCAACTTTGACAGGCTGTGCCGTGAGATACATTTTGACGGTGTCGCTGGTCCAGCGTTGGGCGATAAAATAACTAAAATGGTTAATAGTGTTTTGATGGGTGAGAAGGTTGTAGCTTTGGAGAATGCAAATAAAGCTAAACCCAGCTTAAGCCTTCCAAGAGTTCGCCTAAACCCTGTTGTGGGCATAATCCCTATAAGCTATGGTTGTTTGGGTTCATGTGCCTACTGTTGCGTTATCTTTGCTAGGGGGCACCTCAGAAGCTACAGCATAGAGGAAATTATAGAACGGGTTAAAGCCGACTTGGCTAGTGGCGTACGTGAGTTTTGGCTCACCTCGCAAGACACTGCTTGCTATGGAAGGGATTTGGGTACAAACCTTGCTGAACTTATTGATGCGATATGCGCTGTCGATGAAGATTTTAAAGTGCGAGTTGGAATGATGACTCCAAATATGGCGCTGGACATCCTAGAAAACCTAATTGAAGCCTATAAAGACGAGAAGATCTTCAAGTTTCTCCACATGCCAATCCAAAGCGGAGACGACCATGTCCTGAAGAAGATGCAACGCTTCTACACGGTGGCTGATTTTAAAAGGATTATCGATGCCTTTAAAACAACCTTTCCAAAAATAACGGTGGCAACAGACGTTATTTGCGGCTTTCCAGGAGAAGATGAAAAAGCCTTTGAAAAAACCATGCAGTTAATAGAGGATGTTAAGCCCGATATAGTTAACATATCAAAATTTTTTGCTAGACCAAGAACCCTAGCCGCAACCATGCGGGATGATGTTTCATTTTCAGAGATAAAGCGAAGAAGCACCAAGCTTAGCGATTTAGCTTCAAAAATTGCTTTTGAAAGGAATCGTGAATGGGTCGGCTGGGAAGGCGAAGTTCTCATAGATGAAGTTGGGAAAGTTGCTGGTTCATGGATGGGTAGAAACTTTACATACAAGCCAATAGTGGTGAGAAGCGCCGACAACCTGCTGGGCAAGGTTGTGCGTGTTAAAATTTATGATGCTTCCCCAACTTATCTTGAAGGCTCATTATTGTATTAGAAATATTTTGTAATTATTACATGAAAAATGACAAAAATCGATTATTTTTCGCCTTCGTTACCATTAATCTGGCTGAAAATTTATATACACCTCTGTTTAATGCGTTAAGGAATCTGAAATGAAGCCCAAAAACGTGGACAATTATTTTACTTATCCCGATAGGAGACCTCCAAAATTAAAGAATAATGGGGAAATAGATGAGGTTCTCAGCCAGAACATTCAATTGCCCTTTGTTCACGTAGCAGATGTCTGTGGTGCAAAGATAGAGTTGCGCACCAACTCATGGCATGTTAGCCGCTGGTGGCAGTTGAATTGGCATATCTGCGATTCGAAACCGGATGGAACCGTTTATGTTATTAACGGTGTTAAGGGTTATGAGCCTCGCCTGTTTTACGACCTCGAAAGGCGAATAGTACTGATAATTAACTCCGAGTATTATGGCGCTGCAAAATCTAATGGTGCGCTTGGCTTGTCTAGTGTAATCCTAAAGGAAAGGGGCAAGTTTCCCCTTCATGCAGCAGCTGTTGGCTTTGAAAGGAAAGGCAAATCTTATTGTGTAGCTATAATCGCTCCAACTGGAACAGGAAAGACAACGCAGTTTCATGAGCTTTTATACAATGTTAGAACCAGCAAGGTTATTGGTGACGATTATCTCTTTGCAAGCTTCGATGAAAATAGGAGAGAGGTAATTGTGGAGCAGCCTGAAAAACAGCTGTATATGAGGACTGAGATAGCGGAGAGACACCCAACTTTCATCAAGGCCTTTGACGGTCTGCCACTGGAAAACGTTATCGTTAAGAAGGAGGAATGCAGACAAAAAAGCGATGATGTCAGAAAGATGGGTCCCTGCTATCGGCTTGTCCATGAGGGCGGAAAAAAGTGCGTTTTTGATGAAGGCTTTGATAGGTGCTACTGGTCTTATGGAAACTCCAGGGTTATGTTCCCCCGGGAAAGGTTCACCATGCTGGTTGCAGACGAGAAAGGCGACGTGCACGAAGTTTTTAAAGGAAAAGAAGGTGTGGCTGATAAGGCAGTCTTGAAGTATGTGCTTCTGTTGACGAGAGATGAAAGTTCACCTATAATCAGAAGGATAGAATGCGAAGAGGCAATAGAAATCCTGAAAGAGGGGAAGTTTCAAATAGCGCCAGGTTCTGGTCCGCCAGAAAAGTGGGGACAGTACGGGTCTGAACCCTTCTATGACCCATACCAGTTGGAAATGGATAGGGATAGGCAGGAACTGTTTTTCCGGAAACTTTTCGATTATGGCATCTTATTCTACCTGCTCAACACTGGATACCACGATGGAAGGAAAATCGAAGTCCACCAAACCCACGCCTACATAAGGGCGGCTTTAAGGCTGAACGGCTAGCCAAAGCCCATAATTAGATAAATTATTTATTGGTTATGCGGCTATTCTATCTCTTGGAGATGAAAGTGTTTGGTTGAGGAAAACCTCGTTGAAGTTGGACGAGTAACCCACTACTTCACCAAGATTGGTGTAGCCGTAATTGAGCTTAAGGCGCCGTTAGCTGTAGGCGACCGCATAACCATCAAGGGACCGACAACAGACTTTGAACAGGTTGTGGAATCCATGCAGATTGAGCATGAAAACGTGCAGAGGGCTGAAGCTGGACAAAGCATAGGGCTAAAAGTTGTGCAACGTGTAAGAGAGAAGGACATAGTCTACAAGAAGCTTTAGCACCGCCCATTATTTCCACATTTGCACGTCTTATTATTTTTAGACTGGCTCCTCCAGTCTGTTTGACAAGCCATCCTCTGTAATTAAAATCACTGTTGTTTCGTCTGGTAATGGTGATGTTGGGTTATCTCTTACCTTTGTGGGGGTCGAGTTTTGAAACAATAAATTTAAATTCTTGAATATGAAGTTAAAATTGAGGAAACGCACATGAACGAAGAAAAAGAGAATAAGACTGAATGCGACCACGAATGGAAGGCTGAAGGCTTAACAGAAAGCAAGTCTCATGTTAAGCTTGTCTGTGTTAAATGTGGCGCTAGGAAAGAGATTGAACTCTTCCCATAAAAGGGCTGGCAACGCGATATAAATATGAATGCACAACTGTTGAGTGATGATGGTTATGCAGTCAAAAGAGGGCTCTGGCGAGGGCGTGGTCAAAATTAGGAGTTGGGCTGAGTTTAGGCGTTTAGCCGAAAGCCTAAACACGAAAGCCATAGTTTACAACATAGAACAGAATGGCTTATCGCCAAAAAGAGAACTAACCAATTTAAGGCTTATATTGCCATCTGGACCAGCCTACTACATTTTGATAGACTCTCCAAGAGGCGAGGAAAGGCTTAAGGAGACAGGTATCCCATTGCGGAAAGATGCCAAAGGAAATCGTTACTTGGAGGAGGAAGACGTCGTAAAATTCTTGAAGGAGCAGTTTAAACGCGAAGACCTAATCATATGCTCATACTGGACCAT
>JAWCQV010000083.1:0-3721 GCA_038869575.1 Bathyarchaeia archaeon
TCTTCAATTAGGAGGGAGACGCCGTCAAAACTATGCCCTGGAGTTTCTAAAGTTTTAACTTTTAAGCCACCAACCTCAATAACCTCGTTAAGGGGCTTGGCTTTTACAGGCTTAGGTTGACCCCAAACCACTTGCCTATATGCTGGGACCTCCGGAGGGTTCGCTAAGATCTCCAGCGACTTTTGCGGCGCAAAAACTTCAGCGCCGAACCTTTCTCTAAAAAGGTAGGCTCCGCCACAATGGTCCTCATGATAATGGGTCAATAGAACAGCTTCAATATTTAACTTCATGTTTTCCATGAATTTTGCAGATTCTTCTGCTGTATGCGGGCAACCAGCGTCTATAACTAAACCCTTATAGTAGTAGAAGGTTGTCCAATAATATGGCTCCCTGTCATATTCTTTGCCGACACTGACAGCCATGAAATCTTTGGCGATCCACTCCCACTTTAGCATTTTTAAACACTAAAATATGATGCATAAGAATCAAAATTTATTCGTTTTCAACTTTGAACAATTGGTCTTCAGGTGTGGTAGCTATCTTCCACGCAAGCTCCTCGTTTGGAACACCTTTTGAAAGTTGCTCTTTAAGCATTTCTACCACCTGCTTGTTTACGTAAATTTTCAAGGCTTTGTTTTGGCTTTTGAGTCTGAAAATTGCCACGATGTCCCCATTGGAATTTCTTACTTCAAGTTTCTTGTTCCCAATGGTGCATTGTGTGGTTGCTTGGATGCCGTCAAGAACGCATGAAAAAGGAGGCGTTAACGGAAGCTCCGCCGTAATTTGCATATCCCATAGTTTATACTTATCCACGTTAAGTGCCTTCTTTGCCAACCTCGCCATTTTTACGCCCATAGCCAGAAATGGTCCCAAATGCCCATGAAGTTTTTCAGCATCTTTAATTTCAAGTGTTAAGGCTTCTTTTTCCTTATGCACTTTTTACCCCCTTCACCTTCGCCCTTTCAAGCATCCCTATTACTGGCAGGGCGATTATTAAGCCTATTATTCCGCCTACCAGGTGCCACACGCCCCAAAATGTCAGCGACCACTCCAAGGATTTTCCCATGAAAATCGTCCCAATCACCGCGCCTGCAAAGTAAGCAGATATTATTGTTGTAACGGTTGCTACAGCCAGATTAAATGGTTTAAGTTTAATTTCATGTTTACAGAACGTCATTAAGGCGTCGAAAAGAATGGCTGAAGCTAGAAAACCCACCATTTGTGTTGACGCCGGTCTCATCGCCAGCACTATTATGGCGCCTATTACGCCAACCATAGATGATACTCCAGTTCTGCTAGAAGCCCATGTAGCCAAAAGCAGAGTGAAATAAACGGAGAAGTCGCAAAATATTGGCAAATGAAACAGTGTAAATCCCAAGGATCCAATAGTTAGGTTTAATGTTGCCCATAAAGCTGAAAAGATGGCTATTATTGCTATGTCAACCGGTTTGAAGAGCATTTTATCACTTGTAATACTTTTTTTTAGAAACGTAATACCAATTTGCATAAAAACTTTATGGTTAAAGAACACAATATAAAAATGTGGTTTCCATGGTGAAAACTGAAAAAATAGTGCGGGTGAGCGTAACCTTTCCACCAGAACTTTTAAGGGATTTTGACGAAGTTATCCGGAAAATAGGCTACGAAAACCGTTCCAAGGCAGTTCAAGACGCTATTAGGCTTTTTGTTTCTGAACGTAAGTGGCTTCAAGAGGAGAAGGGTCTCCAAGCTGGGGTTTTAATGCTTCTCTACGACCATGAGGTTAGAGGGCTGGAGGACACATTAACGGACGTGCAGCACCATTACGCCAGCGTAATCTCATCGACAATGCATATTCACCTAACAGAACGAGACTGTTTAGAGGCCATAGCAGTTAAGGGAGATGCTACAGAAATTCGTCGGCTAAGCGACGAACTATCTTCAAAACGGGGCGTTAAACTTCTCAAAACAATGATTATTTCGCTTTGAAAGGCTTTTAACGCGTTATTTCAAACATTTTCTCAAGGGCTTTTCTTGCTTTGCTGGCTACTGGCTCTGGAACCTTAACTACATGCTTTTCTTCCTTAAGTGTAGTGTAGATCCTCTCAAGAGTGTTCAACTTCATGTTAGGGCAGATGGCGCCCTCGTAAGCCAAAACGAAACGTTTACCCGGATTATCCTTCCTCAAGCGGTGCAGAAGACCCTCCTCAGTTGCCACAATAAATTTTTCAGCGTTACTTATCTTTGCGTACCGACACATTTGAGAGGTGCTCCCGATGAAGTCGGCAATCTTCCGCATTTCAGCTGTACACTCCGGATGAACCATGACAACAGCGTCTGGAAAATCGTACTTTAAAACTTGCACTTCTTCAGGTTGGAAGAGAAGATGGGTTGGGCAGAAGCCCCGTTCAGGAATTGGAATAATTGTTTTCCCAGTTTTTTCTTGTACGTATTCAGCAAGGTTGTGGTCTGGTCCAAAAAGAACTGTTTCAGCCTCTAAGGCATTTATCACTTCAATGGCGTTGGCTGAAGTGCAGCATACATCACAGTAAGCCTTTGCAGAAGCCAAAGTGTTAACATACAAAACCAGCGGCACAAGAGGATAAAGAACACGCCACCTCTTAATCTCATCAACCGTCAGCATCTGAGCCATAGGACAGCGGGCTCCAGCAGAAGGCAGCAAGACCTTCTTGTCAGGGTTAAGGATGGATGCCGATTCAGCCATAAAATCTACAGCCGCGAAAACAATTATTTCTGCTTCCTTCTCTTCCATGGCTTTTCGGCTAAGTTCTATGCTGTCCCCAACATAATCAGCGATGTCTTGAACTTCTGGCCTCTGATAATTATGAGCCAAAATAATGGCTTTCTTCTCTTTCTTCAAACGTAATATTTTTTCGGCAAGAGCCATTTCCAACTTCGCCTTTAAGCATCTTCAAAAGTGCACTGTGAGATATATGCCTTTACGCCCAACCACATTGTTTGCATAACAAATATGGCAATTATTAAAATACGTAGCCTCAAAAGATTTAAAGAAGCAGCCGAAAACGTCAGAATCACCATCATAGAAGACCGCAAAATCTGGCACGGCGAACTTCCAGCAAGCATATTTACCTGCAAAATATAAGCTGGCAAATCAAATAGTGCGGCGGGCCGGATTTGAACCGGCGAACCCCTACGGGAGAGGATGGCTCATAGGGGTCTAGCCTTACTAAACACCGACCTTGAGTCCTCCGCCTTTGACCTGGCTTGGCTACCGCCGCCCACTTTTCAAAGAAAGAATAATGAAATTTAAGCTTACCGACCGTTCTCGAAACTAGTAAACTAAGAAGGCTGATATTAAGTTGAAAAACTCAATAAATGTTGGTTTCTGTTAGCAGTCTTGAAGATGGATTTTTTAACAAAAAAGTTTATTAGTGAGCTGTGTAGTTTTACGTGTTTAGCTTCAATATATTGGAGACTTTTTAAAACTGGATGATCCAAAAGCGGAGGAAATTAAAAGTTTGAGGAAAACCGTACCACAGTCATTCCATTGCCGCCATTTTAAAGTGGAAATTGCGGGGGTTGATTTATAATGGCTAAACCTTCAAAAGAGGATGTCAACACTCTTTTAAAGGCCTTCTTTAAAGAGAAAGGGTTGGTTCGCCAGCACCTAGACTCCTACAATGAATTCATAGACCACGGCTTACAAGAGGTTATAGACGAAGTTGGAGAAATCCCAATAGAGGTTCCGGAATGCCCCTAC
>JAWCQV010000084.1:0-3721 GCA_038869575.1 Bathyarchaeia archaeon
AATCACTGTGCCGTCTGTCATGCATGCTCCTGCTCTTCCCTTGCAGTCCTTTTGAACGTATATGGTTCCTCCATGCATTCTGAAGCCTACAAACTGTCCTGCATTTCCGTAAATTTTTATCAAGCCTTTTCTCATGTGGGCTCCGGCTTCATTTCCAACTTCCCCATACACAATTATTTTCCCGCCCTTCATCCCTTCCGTGCTTCCGCGGTACGGCGCACCTAAATAGTCACCGGCATTTCCGTGAATCTCTATCGTCCCGCCCTTCATCATGGAGCCAGCCCAGCCTAAAACATTGCCGTAAACGGTTATTTTTCCGCCTCTCATTTCTTCACCCAAGTGCATGCCCGCGTCGCCTTTAACAATTATTTCGCCGCTTTTCATTCCAGCACCTATTCGCCTTACGCGACTAACATTTCCATGAATGCTTATCACGGTAGTTTCAGAGGAGCCTTCATCCTTTACCGCTTCAACTTTGAAGATTTCTCTAAGCCTTTTCTGCTTGTTCCCTTCCCAAACCTTCAGCCCTTCAATTTCTTTCAGCTTTTTCCCTTGGAAAATGTCCGGGTTTATGCATTCAGCCACCATTGGCAGTTTAAACTCTTTTAACGGGTATAGATTTACCAACATTAAACATCAGCCTTCACGGTTATTGGTTGGGAGATTGCCAAATAATCCTCACTTACAGGATAGTTCTCAAATTCAACAGTCCAGTACTCTTTAAACCGCCTTTTCATTTCCTCAGTTATTTTCGCCTCTTCGCTGGTTTGCACGTCTAGCCACATGGTTGCCCCTTCAATGTGTTTTAGGACTTCTCCGTCCTTAACAACCACTTGCCCGCTTTTGATAGTGTATGCTGCCCTTTTGAAAGCCCTCCTCAAAGCCTTATACTTCTTCGACGGATCCATGGTTTCCGGATTAAAGTTGTATATGGCTATGTCTGCGTCTGCGCCGACGCCCAAGTGTCCCTTGTTTTTAAGCCCTAGGGCTTTGGCTTGCCCCGCCCTCGTCACTATGGCTATTTCATAGAAGCTTAGTTCACGGTCTATTGTTGGGAGGAGGCTTCTACTTCTGGCTTTTGGATTAATCTTTTTAAGGGTGGCTTCTCTGGCTTTTCTGCTCATGAGCCAAGCCACAATCCTTGGATAAGCAATAAACGGTCCACCGTTCGGGTGGTCTGTTGTCATTAAGATTTTCCAGGGATCTTTTATTAGTAGGGCTAGTTCTAAGCCTATAGACCATTGGGTTGCGTGAACATAGCTCTTTCTTTTATAGTGGAAGGGCACGATTCCAGCGCTAGTTTCTGTTTCAACGTCGTGATTCACCCACTTGTTTCCACTTAAAGTGTAGAGTATGTATTGGAATGGGCCGTCAGCCGTCATTGTTGTTGTGTCTGTGAATATTACTTGTCCCATGTCCATCGTCACGTGGGAATGGGCATTAATATAATTGGCTATTTCTTCTGCTCCAGATTCAAAGGTGCGCCAGTCGTCGCCCTTGAAGGCGCTGAACTGGCAGTGGGTTATGTGGATCACCGGCTTGTCGCCTTCAGCTAAATCCTCCACGCACTTCATTGTTTCCAGGGCTGTAACATAGTTGCCTGGCTTCCCGAGGTTATTAGTGTGAACGTGAATAGTGTGGGGCAAGTTTAGAAGCTTATTAACCTTACATAGTCCGCGGATAATTTCGCGGGGTGTAATCCCGAAATATGGGACTTGGTCGTCTATGCTATTTACATTATGTCCAAAGCCCCAAGCCTCAAGCCCGCCCGGGTTTACAAGCTTTATCGCGTAGCCCTTAGTCGCCTTAATCATCCATGCCACGTGGCGGGCGCACTCCTCTATTCTGCCATCCCTCAAATATTCGAGGACAAACCACCAGTCGCCTATCAGTGGATAACTAGACTTATCAATTATTGGCGTGTCGCTTAACTCTTCATGGGTGTGTTTCGCCTCTAAGGGTGGCATGGCTGGGTCCATAACTGTTGTCCAGCCCATCCTAGCGTAACGGTATCCGGTTGTAAAAGTTGATGGAATAGAATAGCCCACACCAGACCTTGTTACGGGTGTTTTGCGTTCAAAATCCTTAAAGTGGTCTTCTGGGCGCAAAAGCCTACCAGAGTTTACTTTTCCTCCGGCTATGTGGCTGTGGATGTCAACTCCGCCTGGCATAACAACCATACCGGAGGCATCGATCTTCTTGGCTCTTCTTTCGTTGACTTTCTCAACTATTTTGCCGCCTTTTACGGCTATGTCCATTTTTTCTCCGTTAATGCCGTTAATGGGATCGTAAATAAACCCGTTCCTTATTAGAAGCTCCATTAGGCTTTCGCCTCCTTCCTCTTTATCTTTCTAACTTCAGCCAAGATTCGCCTTAGAATCTCCTCGTCTGGAAGTATCCCCCTCGGCGGGTTTACAACTTTCTTCAGCGGTATGGGAACGTGGTCCATTCGATAAGCCGTTCCAGAGGCTTCTATACCAACAAAAGCTGATGGAATAAGCACGTCAGCCATCTGAGCTGTCACATTCATGTGGGGGTCAATAACCACCAAGGGGTTTTCTACAAGGTGTTCAGCAGCCTTTCGTGGAAAGTTTGAAACAGGGTCTGAAGCTACTACTAGGGCTGCGTCAGACTCCTTCCGAAGCAAAACATCAACAACAGAAGTTTCGCCAGGATTATACCTTGGATAGCCAAGCGAGAAATCTACAGCGTATGGGTATCCCGTCTGCCAAGTAAAAACCGTATTAGCACCAGTCACATTGAAGTGTCCACGCATCGGCATTATAATAAACTTTGTTCTCATGTTTAAGTCCCGCACCAATGAAAGCGCCGCATCTATGTTTCGCAGTTTACCGCTGCTCATTGTTAAGCCAAGCCCAAAGAACAAGGCGCCAAAATCGCAGCTCACCATGGCATCGGCGACTTCTTCCAAATATTCAACAGGCACTCCTGCCACTTTGTCAACTTCCAGCTCTTGGTCGCGGACCAGCGCCCTAAAAGCTTGCAAAAGCTCATAATCCTTATTGGGTTCAACCTGCACGAAATAGTCTGCAATTTCAGCGGATTTTGTACGCCTAACATCAATCACTATGAGTTTTCTGCCTTCCTTGGCTATAGTTGGGTAGGGCTTATACTCGGAAATTGGTGGCGGAACTGGTGCAGGCTTTTTAAAGAAGAGCCTTTTGATGGTGCTTTGAATCTTTTTTCGCCCAACAATAGCCTTAACCTTGTTTACGTAGTTTCTCCATGCACTTTTCTCGAACCTTCCTTCTGAGAAGGCTGTGTAACGTTCTATGTGTCTTGGATGTGCACTCCAAGGGTTGCTTCCCCAATAAACGATTAGATCAGCCCTATGTCTGATCTGTCCCAAGGTGCATGATGGAATCCCCACATCTTGAATGCTTAATATTGATGGACCGTGACAGACAACAGATGTGTTGTCTATTACTCCGCCAACTTCTTCAGCTAACTCGATGCCGACGCTTATGGCTTCGCAGCTCGTGTTGCTCCAGCCATAAAGCACTGGGTAGTTGGCTTCAGCCAAGATTTCGGCAGCCCTTGTAATAGCCTCTTTGAGGGTTGTCTTGACAAGTTCGCCGTTCTTCCTTATCATGGGCTTTAAAACACGATGCTCGCCACAGTAACCCAGAAACTTGGCTTCACACATGGCGCAGCCATTCTTAACCTTAACTATGCGCCCATTTTCAACACTTAATTCTAT
>JAWCQV010000085.1:0-3715 GCA_038869575.1 Bathyarchaeia archaeon
TTAGACATAAAATCCTTAAACTTTTGCAAATCCATAGGAATAAGAACCTCCCTTTTCAATAGCCCACATGGCCATTGTTTGCATTCGTTGCAGTAATTAATTCCCCTTTTTGAGGCGCAAGCTCTCCTCTTCGCTAACCATTTCTCTTTGGCTCTAAGAAACTTTGAAATGCCATGCTCTTTGACCCGCTTCATGTTACACAAAATGTCTAAAAACCATGCGCTTGACTCCAACGTCTCCGCTTTAAAGAAATCAAAGAACTTGCATGGGAAGCTTTCACAATCTAAACATATTTTGAGGTTTTTGCTAGTCGCACATTTGTAGATTTTGCAGTATTTTTGGTATTTGCTGCTTAAGCCTTTGTTGCTTCTACAACCCCCACATTCACCATCGAGCAAACCGGTACATTCACCACAGTAGAGCCCGCAAGGAGCAACGATATTCCAATCCTTTGCTTTCAAACACTCAGCCACATTATTCTAATCCTAGAATTTTCCCAGAAGTTTAAGCAGTATAGCCTTGGCCGAGTAAAGGCGATTTTCACTTTGCTCATAAATAACAGAATTTGGGCTTTCTATAACGTCTGCGCTTATCTCATAGCCTCTATGGATGGGCATGTCATGCATTATGTAGGCGTTGCTCCCTTGGAGCAAATCCTTGTTTATTTGGTATGGCATCATAAGTCTGATGCGCTTTTCCTTTTCAGCTGCAAATTTTGGATCAGTGAAGAATTCCATGTCAACCCACGTGTCGGTGTAAACAAAGTCCGCATCCTTCACAGCTTCCTTAACATCCAATGTGGCCTCGTAAAGCCCAGTTTTCCTAGCCTCCTCTAAAAGTTCATCGTCCCTTGATGGTTCATTAAAAATCGGCGTTACGGCGGTTATCTTCACTCCAGTTTTTGTGCAACCTTCAATAAGGGAATTACAGACGTTATTATGAACTCCAATGTAGACCAGTTTTAAGCCCTTCAGTTTGCCCTTCTTCTCCTTCATGGTCATAAGATCTGCTATGGCTTGGCTCGGGTGATATTTTTCATCGCAACCATTTATTACCGGAACCCTGGAGGCTTTAGCCATTACTTGAAGGTCGGCGTTTCGAAGAAGTCTCGCCATTATGCAGTCAACATTCCGCGATAAATATTGAGTTTCGTCGTATATGTCGGCTATTGTGAAGTTTGTTGTTCTCCAATCTATGTAAAGTGCGTGGCCTCCAAGCTGCGTCATCGCTACCTCAAAAGAGACCCTTGTCCGCGTTGACGTCTTCTGAAATACCATAGCTAACGATTTGCCATCTAAGGCCCAGCGATATTTTTTCGGGTTTTGCTTAACCTCAATAGCTTTGTCAATTATTTCCGAAAGCTGCTGCCCAGACAAATCTTTGAAGTTGATTAAGTGCATTTACTTTCCACCAATTTTGAGCCTAAAGCTTCAACAGTTTTAGGCATTATAAGTTTTATGGAAACGTTTATCCCTAAAAGGGGCATTTTGCATTTGGATAACAAATGATTCTAATAGCTGCATCAACAAATGACTTAGCGAGCGTAAACATCGCAAAACAGATTTTAGGCAATTATTCATTCAAACCGGTTAAAGAAAAAACGTATGCAGCTGAAGTCTCTGGTCGGAAGGTTCAACTTGTATTGTTGGATGAGGAGCTAGTTTATGCACAAAACATAACCACGTATTACCCTACAATTGATCTTATTATTTTCATTTCAAGACACAGCAGCCTAAGCGGAACTCCAACACTATCGGTTCATACCCCTGGAAATCTTGGAGATGCAGATTTAGGTGGACTAAAAAGAAAGGTATCCATTGCTCCGGCAAACGCTATGAAAACGGCTCTAAGCACCATGGCAAAGCTCGTTGAGGAAAAACATTTGAACTACAAAGTTTCCTATGAATGCACCCATCACGGTCCATCATTAAATTTACCAGCAATGTTCGCCGAACTGGGAAGCACTCCAAAAGAATGGAAGGATTTAGAGGCAGCTGAAGTTGTGGCTCACGCCACAATGAAGGCCGTGGCAAATTTCGAAAAGGAGATTAGCAAGGCGACGCTCGGCATCGGGGGACCCCATTATAACGAGAAATTCACCAAAATGGCATTAGAGGGCAATATAGCCTTCGGTCACATTGTACCAAAATACGCCACTCCAATGATTGATGAGTCTATTTTGAGGCAGTGCGTCGAGAAAACCTTAGAAAAAGTGGAGTTTGCAGTTTTAGACTGGAAAGGGATCAAGGGCGAAGACAAACCAAACATTGTCAGGCTTCTCAACATGATAGGGCTTGAATTCCAAAAAGTTTAACAACTCAGCAAGCTTTTACCTCGATAAATAAATAGAAAAGTTAATAGAAATGCTTGTTTATCTGTAACAAAGCGCAATTTACTGGGTTAGCAAAATGGGATTAAGGACCTTCCTAACACAATGCGCGCGAACATTAAAACTTGCAGTGAAACCTGGAAGAAGCGAGCTGTGGCTCTCAATAAAAATATGCTTCTTAGGCATAGGTGCTGTGGGGCTCATAGGCTTTGTTATCGCCATGCTAACAAGGCTGATACCGTTTTAAATTAATATGGAGTAGGGAAAGTCTTGGAAAAATTACCTACAAAAATTTTCGCCGTAAGGACCACAACAGGCCAGGAGAGAAATGTAGCCAAACTTGTTGCAGCAAGAATAGAGATGAACAAAATACCAGTAAAGGCCATTCTTGTTCCAGACACGTTGAGAGGTTATATTTTCATGGAAGCGGAAGGACCGCACTTTGTTGAACAAGCCATAGCTGGCATAAAGCATGTTAGATCAAGGGTTCCAGACTTCGTAAACTTCTCTGAAATTGAAAAGTATATTGTGAGAAAACCCATAATAGAAGAGTTGCATGAAAACGACATAGTTGAGGTCACTGATGGACCCTTCAAGGGAATGCGGGCTAAAATCACCCGCATTGATAGATCAAAAGAGGAAGTAACATTGGAGCTTCTTGAAGCTACTTTTACGCTTCCAATAACGGTTCATTCAGATTATGTTAAGCTTGTAGAAAGAGCGAAAACCGAAGGGGGCCCATAGTATGAGCGAGAAAAAAGTTGTTGAATTGCTTGTTAGCGGCGGGCAAGCGACGGCTGGTCCGCCATTAGGTCCCGCTCTGGGACCTCTTGGCGTTAACGTAATGGCGGTTGTGAACAAGATTAATGAGCTTACAAAAGACTATGCCGGAATGAAGGTCCCGGTGAAGGTTACCGTTGATCCGGAAACAAAAACCTTTGAGGTGAGTGTTGGAACACCCACCGCGTCAGCCCTCATTGTTAGTGAACTAAAAATTGAAAAGGGTTCCGGAAACCCCAAGGCACAAAAAGTTGGAAACTTAACAATAGAACAGCTAATTCGCATAGCGAAGATAAAGCGTCCGGAGCTGCTTTCAAAAACGTTAAAGTTTGCAGCGAAGGAAATTCTTGGAACATGTGTAAGCTTAGGCGTAACCGTGGAGGGAAAAGACCCGAAGGAGATTATGCGTGATATCGACGAGGGGAAATATGACAAAATATTCGCTGAAAGTGAAACATAAAGGAACATTTTTATAATGGCTTTATAATCCATCAATGGCACGGAGCCGCAAAAATGTCAATAGAACCAAAAACACTGCTTTCAGCCTTAAAAGAGGCGAAAGAAAAAGGCAGTAAAAGAAATTTCACCCAATCAGTTGAGCTTATC
>JAWCQV010000086.1:0-3693 GCA_038869575.1 Bathyarchaeia archaeon
TAACAGACATCCTCTATTACAAAGGTAAGTTTTGGCGTTTCACATTGCCTAGGCTGGACGAGAAAACCACGCATGGAACCGGATGCAGCTTCTCAGCCGCCATAGCCGCTGGACTTGCCAAAAAATTGGGCGTTCCAGAAGCCGTTGAAAACGCCAAGAACTTTGTAGCCTTAAGCATAAAGTTTGGCTTAAAAATTGGGAAGGGTTATGGTCCAGTTAATCCTATGGCTTATCTTTATCGCGAAGCCTCGAAGTATGAGGTTTTGCTCAATTTGGAGGAAGCCAAAAACCTTTTGGAGAGGCATCCAGAAGTTGCAGAGCTTATTCCCGAAGTGGGCATGAACGTTGCCATGGCTATCAGATATGCTGAAAACGTTAATGATGTTGCCGCCATAGACGGAAGAATCGTCAGAACCTCCAGCGGTGTCATGGCTGCTGGGAACCCAAAGTTTGGGTGTTCTCGCCACCTAGCCAAGTATTTGGTCGAAGTTGTTAGACATGACGAGGATAAGAGGGCAGCAATGAACCTAAAGTTTTCAGAAGAAACCCTCAAAATTTTGGAAAAGCGTGGCTTAACCATCTCCTTTTACGACCGCGCTAAAGAGCCGGAAGAAATCAAAAGGGTTGAGGGTATGACCATACCTTGGGGTGTGAAAGAAGCCATAAGAAATGTTGGAAAAGTGCCTGACGTGATTTATCATAGGGGCGACTTGGGAAAAGAGCCTATGATTGTTGTTTTTGGAAGGGATGCCTTTTCCTTGGCAAAACTGGCTGTAGAAATCGCCGGAGGGAAACGGGGTGATGCTTAGGTTATATTTGGCGTTTAAGCCAGTTCCTAGCCCATTTCCGCAAGCACTCTTCAGAGCAAAAAACGTAAAGCTTGTTTACACAGCAAGTTTTCCGCATAACTGGCTTTCCGGTTATGATTTTTCCGCAGACTTGACACCGCATATCTGGCTACCTAACAAGGAAATGGTTTTAAGCAATATAAAGTTCTTCCTAAAGGCTGGAGGCATAATCGATGGCTGAAAAGATTAGGAAAGTTGAGGAGGAAGTCATAACAAGGGCTATAATCCAGAAAGCCATGGAAGACTGGATAGACTTGGCTGAAACAGACGTTGTCGTTGTTGGGGCTGGTCCTTCCGGTTTAACGGCGGCAAGACACTTGGCAAAGGCTGGATTGAAAACTGTTGTTTTTGAGAGGAAGCTCTCCTTTGGCGGCGGAATAGGCGGCGGAGGCATGCAGTTCCACAAAATTGTTGTGCAATCGCCTGCAGACAAGATTCTCCGAGAAGTGGGCTGCAAACTTGAGCCTTTAGAGAAGGGACTCTTCATCGTGGACACGGCTGACATGATGGCGAAGCTAGCCTGCGGAGCCATCGATGCTGGAGCAAAAATAATTTTGGGCGTAACCGTTGACGACTTAATATATCGCGATTCACCAACAAGAGTTGTTGGCGTTGTCGTCCAGTGGACATCGGTCATTATGGCTGGCATCCACGTTGACCCATTGGCTGTTAAAGCTAAGGCTGTCATTGACTGCACTGGTCATGACGCGGAAGTTCTCGCTGTAGCCTCCAGAAAAATCCCAGAACTGGGAATCACTATTCAAGGCGAAAAATCCATGTGGTCCTCCCGCGCAGAAGAGCTAACAGTCAAAAACACTAGGGAAGTTTGTCCTGGACTTTTTGCCGCGGGAATGGCTGTCGCCGCCATAGACCAAGCGCCACGCATGGGACCAATATTTGGAGGCATGCTCCTCAGCGGCGAAAAGGTTGCGCAGCTGGTTATAGAGAAGCTTAAGGGCAAGGGCGCCTAAACAGTCATGAACTTTTGTGGCATCTGCAAAAGGAAAGCCGCAAATTACACTTGCCGAAGGTGTAACAAGCGCGTCTGCAGAGACTGCTATTTCCACCATGGAATCTGCGTAGAATGTGCTAGGCTTTTAGGAAAGTAGTATCCTTTCAGGAGCATTGTAGACGTTCATCCGCTTTCCACGAACAAAGCCTATCAACGTTAAATTCGCCTTTTTAGCAACTTCTATGCCGGAATCCAGCGCCGCAGCTATTGAGGCGATTATTGGTATGCCAACCCTCGCGGCTTTCAGAACTATGTCAGCTGTTAGCCTTCCACTTAGGGTTAGGAAACATTCGCTAAAATCCGTTTTTTGTAGGGCGCATTCCCCCACAACTTTGTCCACAGCATTGTGACGCCCAACATCCTCTGCAAAAGCCAATAGCGTCCCGTCAGCCTTGTAGATGGCAGCAGCATGCACTCCACCAGTTTTCCTGAAAGTCTCTGCCATGCGATTTAAGTTGTTAACGCAGTTCTGGATGGTTTCGGTTTTAACAGTTATTTCTGATTGTATTTTCTTGAGGCGTTTTAGGGGGGCTTGTGGCTGGTAGGGTCCTCCACAAGCTGATGGAATTATGCGGTAGAACCTCCCAGCAAGTTTCAGGCGAGCTTCCAAATTTACGTTTAGTTTTAGGTTTATGTAGCATGTGTCCTTTTTAACCGTTATTTTTTCAACTTCTTCAACCGCCTTAACTATACCTTCTGAGAGAAGATGCCCAAAAATCAACTCTTTTATATCTCTAGGAGTGCACATTATTGTGGCGTAATGCCTTTTGTTTAAGAAAATGTGGATGGGCTTTTCTTCGGCCACGTAATCCTCAATTTTCTGAAGCGTTTTGTCTACGGTGTCAATTTTAATTATCTCTACCCTTGCTAAATTGGATACCCCCTCTATTTTTTCAGCTCCGAAAGCACAAAATTGATGATTTCGTCTGCAACGTTGACCCGAGTTACGGATTGTAAGCCACGCCATCCCGGCTGACTGTTAACCTCTACCACCATCGGACCTTTAGGGCTTTCTAGGATGTCCACCCCTGCAATTTTGCATTTTATTAGCTGGGCAGATTTTACGGCTAACTCTTCAAGTTGACTGTCCAGTTTTATTGGTTCTGGGCGGGCTCCTTGGCTATAGTTGGTTTTCCAGCTTTGGGCGACCCGACGCATTGCAGCAACCACACGGTCGCCTACAACGAAGGCGCGGATATCGGAACAGCCATGAGGCACAAATTCCTGAATGTAAATTACGCCATGATAGAAAGTTACAGCTCTAAAGGCTGTGTAGGCTACTTCTGGGTCGTTTATGCGTGTTGAGCCGATCCCCCTAGAACCGAAAATTGGCTTTAGGACAACGTCTCCTCCAAGCTCATGAAAGGCCTTCAAGGCTTCATCGGCATTCTCAGTAACAGCGGTCCGCGGCACTGGTATGCCAGCATCCTCCAAAATCGCCAACAAATCATATTTGTCGACACAGTGTTCAATGGCTTCTGGCGGATTAACAACATAAAAGCCAAGCCTTTCAAGCCTATAAAGCAAGTCCATACGAAAAACAATCTCCTCCAAAGAGCCACGTCCAATCGGACGAATAATTAGGGCATCCAGGTCTTTCAGGATGTCGAAACTGCGCACGTTTAGGTAGGGCTTATACCCAACCCGCGCAACAAGCCATGGAAAGCTCAAACAGACATGGGAAATTTTGCGTTTTGACAGTGCATCGCGAAGCTGGGCTGAACTGTAGGCGTTTGGGTTTCGTGTTACAATTCCAAACTTCAAACTTAACCGCCTTTAAAGCCTTATCCTAACGAGAAAAGCTCCAACGCAAAACTTTAAAGTTTCCCATTA
>JAWCQV010000087.1:0-3592 GCA_038869575.1 Bathyarchaeia archaeon
AGATATTATTCGGAGGAGTGCGACTTCCACTGGTGGACTTTTACACCAAACGACCTAAAGGAACTTTTTGAAAAGCATGGGTTTAATGTTGTAAAAATAGTTGGGAAACCCGTCTTGAACATATATCATCATGAAAAGGTGCAAGAAATGTTGAAGGATTCTGAAAAAGCTGGGCAAATCCTTAACCTTGAACTCGCGTTATGCGAAGACCCTAGCATAGTTGGATGTGCGGGGCACCTTCACATAGTTGCCAGAAAACCATAACTAGATGCTATTCGCGACATAGGTGTTCCTCTAATAACGAGGTCGACGGCTTGAAGGCTATTGTAGCTGTTCTGGACAGGAAAGGAGAGAACGCTGTTCAAAAGGCAGCTTCGATGCTGGCCGTTTTGGGACGAGAAGGTGCAGACGCTTTCGCCATAGCAGCAGAAAACCAAATCGTAGTGAAAGAGTCTTTGGAGAAGTTGCAAGTTGAAGGCTTGAAATCCTCAACAGCCATAGGCCATGTTTTTCTGAAGATTCTAGCCCGAGACAAGCCCCAACTAAAACAAATTGGCAGTGCAACCTTCATTTTTGACGGAAGAATTTACGCTTCAAGCGTTAAGCCTTCTGAGGCCTATGCTGTTGCACAGAAGCTTGAAAAGGACATTGATGCGGGTGCAGAGGCGTTAGTTAGGGAATTTGATGGCTGCTATGCTTTCGCTGTAGCTGAAGATAAGAAACTAATTGTTGGCAGAGACTCTTTAGGCTTGTATCCGTTCTATTACGGCGAAAGTGGCAGCATTCTTGCCTCCGCATCTGAGTGCAAGGCATTATGGAAAATAGGCATAAAAAAGGCGCAGTCCTTTCCACCGGGGCATCTATTGATAGCGGATGAAAAAGGTTTCAAAACGAAGCCAATTAAAGTTCTCGGTAGTTCTGCAACCGCATCCCTATCAATAGAAAGAGCAGCAAAAAAGCTTCAAACACTCTTAAAACAGTCAATAATAGAAAGAACACACGGCTTAGGCGAGGTTGCCGTGGCTTTTTCGGGTGGCCTAGACAGCAGCCTAATCGCTTGGCTTGCAAAAGAGGCGGGAGCGAGGGTTCACCTAATTCATGTCAGCCTTAAAAACCAACCGGAAACGGAGCAAGCAGAAAAAGCAGCTAGCCAGCTTGACATGCCCTTCCATAAATTCTTGTATGATGATGGAGATGTGGAGCAGACGCTGCCTAAAGTTTTGTTAGCGATAGAAGACCACAACCCCCTTACGGCAAGCATTGGCATGCCAATCTTTTGGACTGCTGAAAAGGCGGCTGAACTTAGTTTCAAGGTTCTTTTCACTGGACAAGGGGCAGACGAATATTTTGGAGGATATAGGCGGTATCTAAATATTTACAAGCGTTTTGGCGCGGAAACCGCGGAGAAAGCAATGGTACATGACATTTTAACAATGCATGAAAGCAACTTTGAAAGGGACGGCAAAATCTGCGCCTTCAACAATATGGAACTCCGCTTGCCTTTCGCCTCTTATCCAATTGCAGAGTTCGCTCTAAACTTGCCTTTAAAAATGAAAGTGGAGTCGCCAAGCGACCTCCTCCGAAAAGCTGTTCTGAGAAGGGCTGCAGAGAAGCTTGGGCTGCCCCTCGAGATGGTTTATAGACCAAAGAAGGCTGTTCAATACGCCACTGGTGTTGCTAAGGCTATTAGGCGATTAGCCAAAAAGGAAGGGCTGACAGTAAAACAGTTTTTGCAGAAGCTGTTCTTGAAAGTTTTTGACGAATTTTACGGGTATTTTTAAAGAAAGGGAATGGGTGGCAGTTATTCGATTACTTGGATGGCGTTTTCTGGACACTGGGCTTCGCATGCCCTACAGACTAGGCATTCTTCCACTTTTACTGGGACGGATTTTCCATCTTTTATTTCGTAAACGCCTACAGGACACGTGTCGGCACATGTGCCGCATCCGGTGCACTTGTGATTGTCAACCACTATCTTTACCATTTTATTCCCCCTTCAGCTAGATTTCCTTCAAATTTAAGGAGCGAAATAAAAGCCTTTAGGTTGGCTAGTGGATTTCTTCACGTATCCTTAGCAGAATTCCGTTTATGGTTGTTTCAGCTTTCTCCCTTCTGCTTTCATAGTCTGCCAAAAGTTTACGGTAAGCCTCTAGGGTTAGGTCTCCTCTTCTATGGCGGGCTTCAATGCTCTTAATGTTGGATTCAACCTCTTTAAGCTCTGTTTCTGTAACCTCAAGTTGATGCATCAGATCCGTGTAGCGCCCCCCAGCAGACCTAATCTTCAGCCTTAAATCATCAAGGCTTCTGCTCAAAGCTGCAAGCCGCGTTTCCAAAGTTTTTCTTTGAACCTTGTACCTTTGCCTTGGAATTCTTCCCTTACTAACTGCAAATTCAAGAGACCTTATATCAGAAGTAATCCTCCTCTTCTCTTCATAGGATTCCACAAATCTCCTGAGGGTTTCTGGACTTAGCTTAACAGCAACCGTTGGAACTGTAACAACAGCCTCCGGTGCTTTTGGTCTTTTCCAAATGGCAATGATGGCGCAACCAAAAATTGTTACCGCCCAAATCCACAACGTAGGACGGAAAGCCAGCCATAAAGGATTATACTCGTATGCTAATTTTATTGTAAAGCTATCCAAGGACAAAACCCCTTGTTTGCTTATGGTGATTTTTTCCTGGAAAACGTCTCTCAATACGCCACATGTACCAATTGGTAAATGTGTGATTTTGGCACCTTCAGGCAGCGTAATAGTTATTGACGCTTTCTCAATGTAATAGTTTATTTCTTGGAAAAATGTGAGACTCATGTTTTTTGGCAAGTTATACCTTACAATAAACCTTGTTAATTTGCCACTTTCAACGGGCAAGGATAAGCTTACCGTGTACATGCCTGTTCTAGTGTCTAATGTTATTTTGCCTTTCCTCCCAAATTCATCCTCAACCCACACGCTTGTGACGTTAGCCGGAAGAGCCACTTTAACAGAGGTCATTTGCTGCGGCGATTCATTCCTTATGTAATAGTTGTCTGAAACCGCAATTTCGCCCGTACCACTGACAACAATTTCACGTTTTAACTCCGTCACGGTGAATAGCTGTATGTCATCGGTGGTTAATTGAAAAGTCATGTTCGCAGGCTCGTACGTGAACTGTGATAACGCCTTGTTTACTGAATAATTTATCGTATTAACTGTGCCTGTACCACCTATAAATTTTGCATTTGAAGGTAAAACAACTGAAGCATTACATATAGGAGCATCAACTGTGAGGCTTGGATAAGCTGGGAAATCTAAAGTGTATAGGCTCGTATTCTGGGGGTCTTGCCTAATAAGATTATTTGAAAGCACAAAAATTATACTGAAAACTCCATTTTCTGGCGGTGGATTTAAAGCTACGTTGAAGCCGTAAAAGCCAATACGGTTGTTTAATGGCGCACCACTGGCAACATCAAACTGTTGAGTAAAATTAGCAGCGTTGAAAGCTATGCAGCGGATAACGTGGGGCGCATACTTGTATGGAAAACCGATGAGGAAACCGTTTTGTACTTTCCCACTTACTTTTATTGTGTCGTTTACAAATACGTAGCCGTTAT
>JAWCQV010000088.1:0-3555 GCA_038869575.1 Bathyarchaeia archaeon
GTGGTCGCTTACAAGCTCAGCGTCTTCCACTGCTTGGCGTAAGCCGTCTGTTGTGGCTTTTGCTCTTACGTTAAATGTTATTTTTGGAGTTGGCACTTCCTCTTCTGATGCTTCAAGGGTTGGCATTGTAAAGTTTCGCGTATATCTCCCTGTTATCTTCAATTGCAAGCGGCCAGTCTTTTCATCAAGTGCTAACTCAATAATCTCGTCCTTTCCAGCCCGCTTTAGAAGCTTTAACAGTTCGCCTATGTTTATGCACATCTTTGTTGGTTCCGTGCAAACATATTCATCGAAGACCGTTTTTGGCCATTCAAAGTCCACCATGGCGACGCGGGATGGGTCCATTGCCCTAAGCTTTAAAGCTTCCGGTGTTATTTGGAATGTGGCTTCGTCGACGAGAATGGATATTGCCGTTGCCATATCCCTTAGCAGTCTGGCGTCTGAAACTTTAAGCTTAAACACCTGTTTCACCTTTCAATTTGATATATTTTGAAGGTTATAAAAGGTTTGCATGCATTTCCTCGACATGAAAATTAAATATAAATATAGTAATGTTGCATTAAAGATTGAATGTTACAAAGGTATGGGTTCCAACAAAATCTAAAAGGCTTTGCCATCACCATCGTTGGCATAATCTTAGTAACATTGAATATTGCCGTTTGGTATTTGAAACTATATGGTTTTCAAGACATCGGCGTTTTATCAATACCTATCGCGATCCTGCTTCTAATACTTGGAAGCGTCTTAGCGATTTATGGCGTAGAATTTCTAATATAATAATCCAAGCCCTTATACTTTTAGACTTTAGTTATAAGAATTTTGTAATGTTATTTTCTGAAGGTTTATGAGTATTCTCTGAATGTGTAGCCGCATTTTGTGCAGCGGAGGAACTGGGTTGAGGATTCATCTGCCCCTCGAGTTTGCACTTGCCATACGTAAGCTGTGTTGTTTCCGCACTTTGGGCACTCGATTCGAACTGTTGGAAGTGTTCGGAGTTTTTGTTCTTCTCTGCCTATCACTGCAACTTGTTGCTGTGGGTTGTGCTGGATAATTTTTGCAACTTTTGGTGTAGCTTTTTCGCTTACTATCCGCTTCTTGTAGCCGCATTTTGGGCAAGTAAGCGTAAGCGATTCCTTTTTCTCAGATTTTGTCTTCTTTGGCACGAGGCGTGTTCCGCATTTTGGGCAAAATTCCATTGTTTTTAAACTCCGGTTTCCGTTTGTTTCCCATGACATAGTGTCTTTTAAACTTTTTCTTTTGACAATTAAAATTAGTGCTAAATTTCGCTAAGCCCAGATGCAATCAGATGTGCAACGCGAAGTGCTTCGGGTATGTAGCTCCGCGTCGATGTCAACTGCAAAATTTTTCTCGCATCTTCTACGGAAAGTCCAGATATCTGCATATAGATCTTGCCTTTTCCACAGCGTAGTGGTACTTCGTAAAGTTCTCCAGCATTAAGTATGGCTTTCCAGCGTTCCTCGCTTTTTGGAAGCTTTTTTAAGGCTTCGTAGATTTCGTCAAAGTTTGGTTTATCTCTTGTGACGGCTATCACTGGAAGTTCAGTGTTTATGTTAAGCTTTTTTATGTCCACGACGTTGAATCCTGCAATGGTTACGCCATTAAGCATTATAACCCTCAACTGCTTGTAGTGGGGGGAACCCTTTATCATAGATGCTATTTTTCTTGTGGCTTCAAATCCGTCAACCTTAACTTTTGTGTGCATAACCCCGTCGAGCCAGTATCCGCCTCGGAAAACAACACCAACAACGGGCACTAAACCTTTCGTGTGGGGTTTAAATATTCCATCATCAACTCCTAAAACGCGGATTTCAGGCTTTATTACACGAAACTTTTGTGTGTTTGGCAAAATTTTCCCTCATTGTCCAGCAGAACATAGAGGCTGATACGCATTATAAGTTTAGCGAAAACACGCCTGACATGAGTGGCGGAGCAAGAAAGTTTAAAAGTTCTTTGGGATGCAAAACTAAACACGTTTAAGGTTGGCAATGTGAAGGTTTATGAATAAAACGAAAGCCAAAAGCGCATTTTTAATCGCCGGTTGGCTCTTGCTAATCATTCATTGTATCGTTTTCTGGCGGAGACCTTTCGACTTGGCTGACATGCTTCATCACGAGTTTTTTGAGGCAATATTTTTCACGGCTGGTATAACCCACTTAATAGTTGCATCGTCAAAAAAGCGGAGGGGATACTAAAATTGAACATTCTAATCCACAGCGGAACCGTAGTCACAATGCGAGGGGACGAAATAATTCGCGACGGTGCCATAGCTATAGAAGACGGGACAATAGTTGATGTTGGAAAAACTGGGAGGATGCTTCGTAAATATGCAAGTGGCTATGAGAAGATAAACGCCAAAGGAAAAGTTGTGATTCCAGGGCTTATAAACACTCACCAGCATGCAGCCATGAGCCTTTTGAGGGGTTATGCCGACGATTTACCCCTTCAAGAGTGGCTTGAAAAGTGGATATGGCCCATAGAAGCGTTGATGACCGCTGAAGACATTTATGTTGGCAGCTTGCTGACGGCTGTAGAATCCATAATGGGCGGTACAACAACCGTTAATACAATGTACCATTACATGCCCGGGGAAAATGAGGCGAAAGCTTTTGCAGATGCTGGTATTAGAGGCGTTGTTGGGCATGTTTGCTTTTCATGGCGGAAAGACGAGGATAGAAGAGCGTTGGGGGATTTAGCTAAAAACTGGCATGATAAGGCTGGGGGGCTTATCCGTGTCAGCGTTGACCCCCATGCGCCTTATACTGTTGATCCAGAATACATGAAGGAACTGAAGGTTTTACGCGAAGAGCTCCAGAGGAAGTATGGCTCTGAAAAGGCGCCAATTGTATGGCACATTCACGTGGCGGAAACATTTGACGAAGCTGACAAGATACGGAAAGCCTTCAATGTTGATGTTAAAGGCGGCGTAATGGAGTATTTGGATTCTTTGGGTGTTTTAGACGGGCGTGTCATTGCGGCGCACTGTGTGGCACTAACGGATTATGATATGGCGGTAATGAAAGCTAGAGGCGTTAAAGTTTCCCACAACCCAGTTTCGAATCTCAAGCTTGCTTCAGGCGTAAGTCCCGTTCCAAAAATGCTGGAGCACGACATAACGGTCTCACTTGGCACAGACAGTCCATGTTCCAATAATGCGGCGGACATGTTCGAGGTTATGAAGGTGGCAGCAATACTCCATAAGGGGGT
Organism: Bathyarchaeia archaeon; assembly: GCA_038869575.1. Taxonomy (GTDB): domain Archaea; phylum Thermoproteota; class Bathyarchaeia; order Bathyarchaeales; family Bathycorpusculaceae; genus JAGTQI01. The sequence goes on from JAWCQV010000088.1 coordinate 3,226, forward strand.
AAGCAAGAACCCGACGGTGATGTCTTCCCAGCAAGTTTTGAAAATGGCAACTTTGGATGGGGCTAGGGCTCTTTGCTGGGAGAATGAGATAGGCTCGATAGAAGTGGGGAAAAAAGCTGATTTAGCCATCATAAACTTTGATAAGCCGCACTTATGCCCACTGTACAATGAGTTTAGCCATCTTGTTTATACTGTAAAATCGGCGGATGTTGAAACCGTCATAATAAACGGAAAAATAGTGATGGAAAACAGACGCCTAACAACATTGAATATTGAGAAGGTGAGGAAGATGGTGGAGAAGGCTAAAAATCGCCTTTTGGAAAGGCTTCA
>JAWCQV010000089.1:0-3538 GCA_038869575.1 Bathyarchaeia archaeon
AAGAGTGTGAAAACCCTCAACCTATGTATGAAAGCATCACGCACGTTATCCGTGTTTGGATCTATGGAAAGCAGCTCCATCACCCTTGCGACACCCCTGTCAGTTAACTCAATCCACCTGCCTCTCCTGCCGATCAAACCGTTGTTCACGAGCACATCCCTAGCATTCTCATACGTCTGATAAGCGTTGAATAAGCTGGTATCGGTTAAAGCCCTGTTAGAAACAGACGCTCCAAAAGCTGCCCTGAAAACGTAAGCAACCAGAAGAATTCTGTTAAGCTCCGCCTCAAACCGCCTATCGGCCTGTGTCATCACCTATATTCGACAAGCGGCAGAAATATAAGATAAGAGAGTAGCCCGAAAGTGGAGCTAGCTACCAGCCACTAGTTAAAGACCAATCTTCATTGATGAAGAAGGCCAGCGCCAAGTGGATTACTTACCGGCGCAGTTTCAACCCCTCATATGTATTCTCTCAACGAGAGACAGATCAAAAGATAGGTAACCTTTACTTGGCTATACCGCCAAAGGTAAAACAAAACATAAGCTTCTATATCCGTATTATTATTGTTGTCTCCGGCTCTGTTAACTTAAGCCATCTTCATCACCCTCTTTGCGCTATGTATTATGGTTAGTGTCTCAGGCTGGCTGAAAAGCCAAACCTTTACACGTTAAATCCTAAGAGGAATTGAAAGAGAATACTTCATGTGACGAGCCTCCGCATCTCGTCGCTCATCGTTGAATCCTGAGCGGAATTAAAAGTTATGGACACCTGGAGGGCCCTAGAGAACCGTCTTATCGCAGGTTGAATCCCGAGAGAGAAAAGAAAGCTTCTCCGGCTCCGAGCCCCCTCCAGCCTTTATGGCCTTGGAGCCATTAAGGCTTATATGTCTTTAAGCGGTAGCTATGTTGCTGATGAGGCTTCTGGTCTACCAGCTTTTAGGCCGGTTGAACGGTTACGAGAATGTTGTTTTTCAGGTTGAGGGCAAGAACCACGGCCCTCTGAGACTCTCTTCATTCGCTATATCGAGGCAATTTTTATGGGATGGAGGAGCTGATGAAGCAGAGGCTAGACTAATTGTCCCCATAAACCTTGAACAGCCGTCGACAGTCGACGGCTCAAAGCTAGACTTGACACACCTACACGACAGTTTAATGTACAAGCTCAAGAAAACATTTGAAGAAGACAAACAGCTCGACAGGTTCAAGCTGGATGTCATGCTAATCCCAGCCATAGGTACCTACGACCATCCATCAGGACGGTTTACATACGATTCTACTCCTCAATCCATAGCTGCAAAGGCCTTGATTGAAATGCTGAAAGACATAAAGAAAGTCGCCGACGACAAAACCACAATAATTGTAGACGTTTCAACCGGCTGGAACGGCTACATGCCATCTGTTCTGGATGCCTTGAGAGCGTTGATAGTGCTAGATAAGCTGGAGGGAGGGTTAAAGAACAGAAGGATATCAGAAGCCTACTACGCGGTAGCAGAACCTGTGTTTAGAGATATCAGGAAAGAGTTTTACAAAATCTCTCTCGTTAAATACGATGTTAAGGCGTTCATGAGCCTTCCGCTGAACGGTGTGAATGAAGCGATTAGAGCGGGAAACATAGCTGCCTACTTTCCAGGCTTAAACAACGATGAAAAAGAGAAATTTAACCGCGAGCTTCGAAACGAAGTAGAGCTAAGCAGATTACTGTGCAATGCCCTAGCAGCTTTCAACACCCTGCAGCATAACGCACCCCTAGCCCTCTGCGACAGCAACATAGTCGAGCTTGATTCGGCGAAGGCTGAACAAGCTGTAGAAAGGCTGCTGGAGTTTTTCGAGAGAAAGCTGCAGCCAACAGTCTCCGACAAAAGAGTTTTTGTTCCAGACATTGATTTTAAGACGTTCGTAAACACCCTCATCTCACTCAGCATATACTACTACATCTCTAAGCTGATGGAGAATAGCAAGCTGGAAAAGACGAGTGATGGACATGTGAATGCGGATAGTCTTTTAAAAGTTTTTGAAGACGTTTATAACTGGTTAGGCATGCCGCTGAACTCCCGCTTCCTAAGAATAGAAATTCAGAAGCTAAAAGAAAAAGATTTAAAGTTACCAGAGCCAAAAGCCCCGAATCATAAAACATCTGATCAAATACGAAACTTCTTTGCACACGCTGGCTTATCGCATGACGTAACACAACTACATGAAGAATCGGACAAAATCTACGTCAAATATAAAGAGAATGTAGAGAAAACAATTAGGAGATGGCTAGAGAACCCTCTCTAGCCAAATTTTCCACAACGTTTTAAGACGGTATTTACCGCTGTCTATTTTTCAGCTACTTTTATTTATTGTCTGAGCGGCTGTTTAGATATGAGTATCCCCTTGGACGAGTCTAGCTTAAGCTTTTTCGAGGTAACAGACACCAGTCTTTTAAGCTACTGCCGCGGCCGTGTGTTAAACGCAGCAGCTAAAAATCCGTATGCATGCGATAAGCTTCTACAAACGCACCTCCAAGCAGCATCCTTAACAGTCAAAATTGATGAAAGATATCCACACATATTGGATTCGCGGCTCAAAAATAAGAACGGTAGGATATGGCTGATGTGTGAATGAATGTGGCTGTGATGGCGACGATGGGGACGAGCCCGCCCATCGTCACAAAGTTCATCGACTATCTTCAGAAAACTGAGAGGGTTAGCCATCTTTCTATACTGGCTACGAAGGAAAGAAGTGTTGTCAACGGGGCGCCTCTCGTAAAAGCTACCTTGAAGAGTAGGTTCCCTAGCCTGAAAGTCGACATACATCAGCTCGCCGTAGCCGACACAACGAACGAGGACGAAAACTACCAGATCATGGAGGAATCAGCCAAGATTATAACAGGTCTTAAGAGAAGATATCCAGTCCTGCACATCTGTCTGGCAGGCGGTAGAAAGGAGACGGTTGCTTCAACCATCACGCTGGCCCAGCTGATGGGCTTGACCTCATTATACCATGTTGTCTCACCCAACATACGTGAGATGAACATCGAGCTCGAGAGAATAAGAAAGGAGATTGAGGAGTTTGGCGAAAGCAGCGACCCGCAGAAATACTACGAGGAGAAGAAAAACCTGTTCGAACCTGTTCTTTTCCCGTCAGCATCAAGCTACAACGTCATCAAGCTTCCAATCATACCATACCCAGCAAGCTCAATGACACTGTTGCGAAGGTTATTGGGATCAAGCGGTGAGAAAGTTGAAGGGGTTGACAAGAGTTTTCTCAAACGGCTTAAGCTGGCAGGCCTCATCACGTTTACTAAGGATGGGAAAATTGTGGTAACAACGGAGGGTAATAAGCTATACAACCATCTAATAAGGCATATTTTTTAGCCCTCTTTACAAAATAATTTTTGCCAACTCACTGCATCGGACCTTAATTCATAGCAGAAAATTCTCCAAATGCTATCTCTCTTGACTGTATGTTGTTGTAGAATCTTTTGGTCCTGTCTTTAAGCTGCCTAAACCACCTCTCTATCTTATTCCTGTTCCCAAACGTCTCCTGGAAGTACC
>JAWCQV010000090.1:0-3462 GCA_038869575.1 Bathyarchaeia archaeon
AAATTGATAGGGTTTTCTCGTTGACAGAAAACATAAAACCGTCAGCGCCATTCTTAACCGACAACCCTATCAGCCTAGCCGCATACTCAGGATTTGTCGGCGTGTCCCCTCTAACACGGCTCCTTTCCTGCGAAAGATGGCTTATGCCATGAAAAGGATTATCGCCAACAAGCAAAACCCTTTCTCGACTATTCAACGCAATCAGCCTTAGCCAAAACCTCATCTATCAAGCGGTCAACCTTCGCCGCTGTTTCAAAACATGGCTCTACAGCTTCGCCTCGAAGAACAGCATCCATAAAATTTTTATCTTCGCGGTAATATTCTGGGCTTCCAAGCCAAAAACCAACATGGTCGCCAAGATCATGCCTAAACCATTTACGCTTTGTTCCATCCTTCAAACTTACCGCCAACTCATCATCATTCACGTTTAAACAGCCCTCAGAGCCCTCAATCAAAAAGCCAACTTCAGGCATACGATAACCATCAACACACCAAGAAACGCTAAACTCACCAATTACACTGCCTGAAGCCTTAACACTAAAACAGGCGGAATCCATAGAGCCATCCTTCACAACCGACTCAACCCTCGCATCCTCAACCAATAAATCTCCAAAAAACCACAAAGCCAAATCTAAAGCATGACAGCCTAAATCCCTAACAACCCCCTCCCTCGGCATCTTAACCTTCGAGTTTCCATCAAAACCGAAAAAGTCAGAAGAATAAGCATAAGCCTCAAAACTAACTGGTTCGCCAATTACCCCTTCATCCAACAAACCCTTAGCCTTCGAAAAGGTGACAGAATAACGCCTCATATAACCAACCATATTAACCCCTCCAAACTTCCGCGCAAAACCGCAAAGCTCTTGGGCTTCTTTAAAATTCGAGGCAAGCGTCTTCTCAACAAACAAGTTACACGCAATTCCGCTTTCGTAAAGGCTTTTAACAACATGAAAATGCGACGCTATTGGCGTGGTTACATAAACAGCGTCTAAATCAAGTCCTGCAAGCTTTTCAACACAATCCACAACTTTCACATCCCTTATAGCATTCTTCAAAAACTTTCGAATCAAACCACTTTTTTCACAAATAGCGGCAAGCTTCACCTTTGGCAAAACATTCAAAATACCAGCATGTAGAATGCCCATCTTGCCGAAGCCAACAATGGCGACATTTAATTTTTCCCTTTCCATTATGTTACCGTGCTATTAAAATTGTCGTAAACAAGGACAATGCTTTTAAGTAGATGCTGCTACTTTTCTACTGGTGGAAAAGTGTCCGCAACAATTAAAATAGAACTGGAGAAAAAAGAAAAACTCGACAGGTTTGTTGCATCCCTACTGCTCAAGGAAGGCATAAAAATAACCCTCCAAGAAGCCCTAAGCCTAATAATCGATTACGCCCTGGAAAATGAAGAAGAAATCATCAAACGGTTGAAGATGCTTCCGCCTCTAGAAGAAGACCCAGCTTGGAAAGCCCTTGAGAACCCAGTTCATTGGGGCGTAAAAGACTCTTCAAGGCGCATAGATGAGGCCCTTTACGGTGGATAAACATGACCATATTCATCGACACCGGAGTTTTTGTGGCTTTGAGAAACGCCGATGATGAAAGGCATCAAAGAAGTAAAGAACTAATGAGAAGGGCTTTAAAAGCAGAGTTCGGAGCCATATACACATCCGACTACATAATAGACGAAGCCATAACAACAGCCCTTATAAGAACGAGAAGGCACGACTTGGCCATTGACATAGGAAGATACATCATCGAATCGCCTAGAATAAACAAGCTTTGGACAACAAGGGAAATCTTCGAACTAGCATGGCATAAATTCAAAACTCTAAAAGATAAGACCTTAAGCTTCACAGACTGCACAACACTTGCCCACATAGAAAGAAACAACATCAAACAAATATTAAGCTTCGACTCAGGCTTCGACGGTATAATTCAAAGGATTTACTAAACCGTCATATTAAACCATAGTCCAACAAAACGTCCGTGATACTGGAAACTATCAACTGAATTGTTATATAGCCATAGCTCAAAAAATAGGAACCCCCGAAACCCCTGCTTTTCAGCGTTCCAAGATATTATGTAATCGCTCATATTCAGCCATACACCATTAAACCTTAAACTTGAAAGCTCAACCTTCGAGGGCGGCTGATCCCAAGTATAATCAAAGGAGAATGTTACGGGAATCTCGTAAACCTGCTCATCAGCAACAAAGGCTGAAAAGTTGAAAAGCGACGGCAAACTGCTTGGAAGCCGTTTTTCAATAGGGCCAAAACGAGTCGGCATCAGCTCCAACTGCGACCAGTTTAAAAACTTCACTTGAACCATATAATATGCACAATAGCCTAAACGGTTGCCAATACCCAAAAAAATCGAATAATCATGGTTACGCGAAATATTAAACGGATAGTTTTCAGCCCTATGATCCGCGTCCAAAATCCAAAATTCAGTAAAAAATTCCGTTCTAGGATAAACCAAAACCCTACTAAGGAAAGGCGAAGCCACCAGCAAGGCTAAAACTCCCACAACAGTCCAGTAGAGAAGCCAATAATCAGCGATCCTCAAAACTACACCTCAACAGTCTTCTCTCGCCTCTTCAGGTAAAGCCAAAAACCATAACCGCCAACAACAACAGCAACAGCGCCAAAAGCCGAACCCACAAAATTAAACATAAAATCATAAAACCCTGCCCGATCAGCATCCGCTTTTAAACCTTCAGCCTCATCAACCAAACCCGCCAGTTTCGTGATGCATAGATTTGCAAATGAATATGCAGAGCCATAATCTCCATAGTTATGTGCCTGTTTAGCTTTGGATAGAAGCCATCCGGCCTCATTTAAACGGTTTAGCAAGACGCTCACGTTAGCCCCAGCCCTTTCAGCTTCATAAACCGCCTTGTAACAGTTTAAAACCTCTTCCTCAGCCAACCGAATTCGTTCTCCAGCCTCAAACTGGCCTGAACAAGATGCAAGTGGAATAAAAAGGGCTATGGAAAGCAGAAGCAACACCATCAAAAGTTTGGAAAGCGCCAAGGAAATTTCGCCTCAAATAACTTTTAAGTGGAGCAGAGCTCCTCCAAAACTTTTCTCTTCGCGTTCACGGTTTCCAGCTGGCGTTCCACATGCCTATTCCGCCTTGAATAATCCCTATAATGCTCAAGGAACCTTCTTCCCTTATCTGTCAACACATAGCAGCGTTTGCTTCCTTCAAACCTTATAAGACAGGCGTTTAGAACTTCTGATAAATACTTGGTTAAAACAGTATAACTCAAATTTGCACCATACATTATGTGAGTCTTCTTAGCCCTACCATTACCCTTAACAACTGAAAGGATATCTGCAATGATATCCAATTTGCTCCTATAGTTGCCCAAAACCAATCCCAGCCGCGAACCAAAATTTTGCTCAGATGAAAATAAACATGAAAATTGGTTTGAGGGTTTTAGATTATGTGGAG
>JAWCQV010000091.1:0-3442 GCA_038869575.1 Bathyarchaeia archaeon
ATGGTTGCTGTCAAGCTACATAGCCACAGGAATAGAAAACGTGCCCATATTCATAAAAGCAGACAACGCAGAAAAAGAAATAGAAAAATTCCTAAAAAACGCAGATTAATAGCTTACGCCATTCCGCATTTTTTGAGGAGTTTCTGCCATCTTAACTCTGTTATACGCTGGATTTCGTCTAAGAGTTTTTCGAATTTCGGCGTGAACAAGTGTCTGAAGCGTCCTTGCATTTGCAAGTATTCTTTCACAGGCTTTTTCTTTTGGGGAGCCAAGGCGTAAACATTGCTTGGCGGTGAAAGCTGGTATTCACCGTTTACGGCTTCCCACAAGGGGAATACGCATGTTTCCACCGCTAGCCTTGAAAGCTCTATGGATTTAGCTGGATCGCTTCTCCATCCTCGGGGGCACGGCGCAAAGACGTGTAGAAACGCTGGGCCTTCAACTTCCAAGCCTTTCCTCACCTTTATTATTAGGTCTCTCCAATAGTATGGCGAAGCCGTAGCCACATAAGGCATTTCATGAGCCACCATGATGTCGGCTATGGGCTTTTTAGGTTCAAGCTTTCCTGGAATAACGGTTCCAGCTGGTGATGTGGTTGTTGCCGCGCCTATGGGGGTTCCTCCGCTTCTCTGAATGCCCGTATTCATATAAGCCTCATTGTCATAAAGCACAAAGAGGAAGTCGTGTCCCCGCTCCACGGCTCCGGAAAGCGCTTGTATCCCAATGTCGTATGTGCCTCCGTCTCCAGCTAAAGCGATAACGTCCACATGCTCATGTTTTACTCGTCCCTTCTTCTTCATTATTTTTAGTGCGGCGTCTATGCCGGAAGCGTTTGCTGCAGCGTTTTCGAAAGCTGTGTGCACCCATGGCACAGCCCATGCTGTGTGGGGATAAAGCGAAGAGACTACTTCCATGCAGCCAGTAGCATTAGTCACTATGGTTGGGCCCCGTGTTGCCTTCATTATAAGCCTTAAAACTGTTGCGGGCGCACAGCCAGCACACGCTTTATGTCCAGACATGAAGAGGTCTGGTTTTTCAGCTATGTCTTTTGCCGTGAATTTCCACTCGCTTTGCATTTCATACTCCTCCTTTACTCCCTAAGCCCCAAATACTGTACTGGGCTTTTAACACGCTTTCCTCGCAGTATTTTCTGCATGTCTCTGTAAACTTTGTGTATTTGCCGGGGGTTTGTGTCCCTTCCCCCAAGTCCATAAATATAGTTCACCACCGTTGGGTGTTTATCCGCTTCGTATAGCGCGTGGCGAACTTCGTGGAAAGCTGGTCCGCCTTGGCCTCCGAAACTCATGCATTTATCCATTACCGCTACCACCTTAACGTCTTCAAGGGCCCTGCGAATTCCGTTGACTGGCAGAGGCCTAAACGTCCTTATTCGCAGCAGTCCCGCTTTTACGCCTTTAGCCCTCAGTTCATCTACCACCGTTTTCACTGTTCCAGCCGTTGAGCCTAGGCACACGATAGCCATTTCAGCGTCTTTAAGACTATAGGGTTCAAGCAAGCCGTCTCCGTAGCTTCTACCGCTTATTTTTGCATATTCGTCGTGCACTTTAGGTATTACTTTAAGCGCATTTTCCATGGCTTCCTCTTGCTGCCGTTTAATCTCAAAGTAGTAGTTTGGGAAAGCCACCGGCCCCATGGTCATGGGGTAATCGGGGTCCAGTTTGAGAGGCGCCAATTTTCCTTCATGGGTAAGCACGTTTGGGAATTGGCGAACTCCAACAAATTTTTTGACGGCATCGTCTGGGAGCACGTTCACGTTTTCCAGCGAGTGGCTTAAGATGAAGCCGTCGAGGCAAACCATGGCTGGCAGTAGAACCTCAGGGTTTTCAGCTATCCTAAAAGCTTGTATAACTGAGTCGTAAACTTCTTGGGCGTTTTCAGCGTAAATCTGTATCCAGCCGCTGTCCCTTTGGGCCATACTGTCCGAGTGGTCTCCGTGAATGTTTAAAGGCGCGGATAAGGCGCGGTTTGCGATTGCCATAACTACTGGCGCGCGGCATCCTGAAGTGACGAATAGCATTTCATGCATTAGGGCTAAGCCTGCAGACGCGGAAGCGGTAAAGGTTCTTGCGCCTGTAAGCGAGGCTGTGAGGCACGCTGTCATGGCGCTGTGCTCCGACTCTGTGCAGATGAAAGCGGTTTCAACCTCGCCGTCAGCCACGTACTCGCTGAACCTTTCAACAATTATGGTTTGAGGTGTAATGGGATAGGCTGCTACCACATCCACGTCTGACTGCTTTGCAGCATAGGCAACGGCTTCATTACCGCTTAAGGCCATGGTCATCTGCGCAACTATACTCTTCATTTCGCACCCACCTCTACCTAAGCTTCATTTCTATCGCCTTAGTAGGACATTCGTTGGCACATATCCCGCAGCCCTTGCAAAAGCTGTAGTCAAATTCTATGTCTCCTTTTTCAGTTTTCCAGTGTATCGCCCCGTCTGGACAGAAAAGCACACATAGCAAGCAGAGGGTGCATTTTTCCAAGTCTCTTACAGGCATGTAGGTTTTCCAGTCGCCAGTGAAAGAATCTGTACTTGGCTTCCAGCAGACAGCAGCTATTGAAATCTCTTTCCAACTTTTTTCTTTGGTGTTCATTCGGAACTCACCTTTTCATAGGCTTCTTTTATAACTGCAAAGTTTTTCTCAACAATATCGCTTCTCCTGAAGCGTTCTTCAACAGCTTTTTTAATGCTGTCTAAACTCACTATGCTTGTCGCACGTGCCAAGGCTCCAAGCATAGCTGTGCTTGTCATGGGCGTGCCTAAGAATTTAATGGCAATTTCCGTGGCGGGTACAACCCAAACTCTCCCAACGTTTTCTTTAAGCACTTTTTTAACTTCAGCGGGGCTTTCTTTTGAGTTGATTACAATAACTCCTTTTTTGTTTAGGCCTTCTGTAACGGGCACAGTTTTCAGCAAAGTGGCGTCTAAAACAGCCACTGCGTCTGGTTCGTAGACTGCACAGTGTACTTTAATGGGTTTTGTGCTTATTCTTGTAAAAGCTGCCACTGGCGCGCCCATTCTCTCCGGGCCGAACTCTGGAAAAGACTGCACATATTTCCCGTCGTAAATGGCTGCTCTTGCAAGTAATTCGCTGGCTGTCCACGCTCCTTGACCGCCTCTTCCATGCCATCTAACTTCAAACAGATTCTCCACTGCCTCTAATCTCCAAATAAGGCTTTCTCAAATAATTAGAAGAAGTTTCATATACACTTTTCTAAATCTAAATATGTAGGCTAAGTAATTCAATCAAGTTGGAGAAATAAAGTCTTTCAAAATCTCTTTAACAGGCATTTCAAAGAGTCCCCTTACACGGTTTAGAAGCTCCACTCCACGCCTTGTCACTGAGTAATATTTTATGCGTCGTCTACCCTTCTTCACCCATTTCCCATTCACCAATCTGTTCTCTTCCAGCTCATAAAG
>JAWCQV010000092.1:0-3426 GCA_038869575.1 Bathyarchaeia archaeon
TGAAGAATGGGTGGAAGTTGGCAAAATAGGCGAAGTCTACACATACACAATAGCCCCTATAGATGTCGATGGCAAAAAACTCGAGAAACCCCAAATATACGCGCTAATAAAGTTTGAAGGCGCCCACGGCGGACTAATCCACAAAATAGGCGAAACAGAAAAAGTCTATATTGGAATGAAGGTGGAAGCGGTTTTCAAAACGCCCAGCGAAAGAAAAGCTTCAATAAACGACATAGCTTACTTCAAACCAGCCGAATAGCTTACACCCTATCCTCTTTTTATCGTCGAATTCAACTCTTTTGCCGTGGCTTAACCTTTCAGCAGTGCCTTCTTCTTTTCCGCCAGACGATTATTGTGGCTGTGGGAAGCGTTAACAAAGGCAAAAGCGCCATAAGTGTTTGGAATTCTGGAACGATTGTTATTTCTACTGTTGAGTGGGGGTAGGTAAAATAGATGATGCTTAATGTTTCATTCTCAAATATCAGCGTGTACTCCACTTGAACGTCGTTTACTTTTATGATGAATGGCGGTTGCATAAGGCTGTGGGGTATTGTGATTCTGCAGTACCCGTGGGTCTGGCCTATTTGCGATTCAGAGGCATGTATTACGATTGTTCCGTTGATGGTGAAGTATTGGAAATAGTCTATTGTTGAGTTGGAAACTATGTCAACATTGAAGCCTAGCGGAGTGTCGAAGCTTCTAAAGGGACTCATCAGGGGATAATTGTCAAAGTTTTCTTCTGCGATATAGTATGGCGTGTCGCCTATTCCATCCCCATCGGCGTCTTCGCCTTCATAATCGTCCCAATAGTTACCTTCGGATGGATAGCCGCCGCTCCAAAAGTTTATTGAATCATAGCTTGTTACATGCTTTCCATTGTCCATAAAGTTGTTATGATAAAAAGTGTTGTAACTTGAGTCATATCCAATGTTGATGCCCGTCAAGCCATTGTTTATTATGTTGTTGCCAATTATGCGGTTGTTGGTGGATTCCCACCAGATTTCCATTCCGTTCTCCACATTGTTCATCAATGTATTGCCGATTATGGCGCAGTTGACGGCGCCTTCAAGCCAGATTCCATAGTCAAAGCGCATGATAATTACATTTTTAACTATTACGTTCCCAATTTCCATAAGGTATATTCCAGATGCCCCGCCACTTCCTTCTATGGTGTAGCCAGCCCCATCAATTATAATGTTGGCTCGCTCTACGTCGATGCCGTCGCCGGAGGTTGTTATGTTGCCAGTCAATGTGTAGGTGATGCGGTCGTAGGTTATTATCGGCGCGTCCGAGGGCTCTATAGTTCCATCCGCCCTAATGGTTATGGTTCCGCTCCAAGCCTTGACGGTTTTAACGTTAACCACTAAGGACAAGCCGAACAGCAAAAGTGCTGCCAACATTGTGATTAGGGCTATTCTGCAACTTTTATCCACAAATTTTCCTCGCAAGCTAATGGACACGTATCTTAATAACGCTTTCTGAATCCGCATCCAAACGTTACAGAAAATGAGAATGTTAACCTGTTTAGGGGCTTGTTTATATCGAATAGCTTTTAGGCTTTCACCATCTAAAAATATTTAATGGACCGGAAGTTGAAGCATCAGATGAGCAAAGCAGAGAAGATTTTGAGCGAGATTGAAAGCAAAATTAAGAAGGGCGAGTTTTTACCAATTGTTGGGCCTGTTAGAGGTCAAATTTTAGTTAAAACTATTCGTGAGATTAAGCCTAAGCGTGTTTTGGAGATTGGAACCTTCATTGGTTATTCAACGATTCTTATGGGAAAAGAGTTGGGAAGCGATGTACAACTAATCACCATAGAGATCGATCCTCATGCGGCGGAGGTTGCAAAGGCTAACATAAAAGAGGCTGAAATACCACCGAAGATTAAAGTTTTAGTTGGCGATGCTCTTGAGATTATTCCGAAGTTAGAGGGTGATTTTGATCTTGTTTTCATAGATGCCGATAAAGAGCAATATTTGGATTATTTAAAGCTAATCGAAAAGAAACTTCACAAGGGAAGCGTCGTAATTGCAGATAACGTCGAACATGCGCCAAACTATTTGGATTATGTGAGACATTCTGGAAAATATAGAAGTAAATACATACCAGCAAGCGCAGGGGGCCTCGAATTAAGCGTTAAGCTTTAGATTTTGTTTAGGGCTTGTTTTAGGTCTGCTATTATGTCTTTTAGGTCTTCTATTCCCAGGGCTAGGCGTACCAGCTGGTCTGTTATGCCAAGCTTTTGGCGTTGTTCTGGGGTTATGAAGTAGTGGGATGATGTGGCTGGCTGTGTAGCGAGGGTTTCTGTTCCTCCTAGGCTGGCAGCCAAAAAGCATAGTTTTAGGCTTTCCACAAACCGCACTGTTTTCTCAAAATCGCCTTTTATTTCGAAGCTTACCACTCCACCGAAGCCTCGCATCTGCTTTTTGGCTAGGCTATGCTGCGGGTGGCTCGGCAAGCCTGGATAGTAGACTTTGGCGACTTTTGGATGCTTTTCCAAGAATTGGGCTACTTTCATTCCATTTTTGTTGTGCCTTTCCATTCTTAATGCGAGTGTTTTCAAGCCTCTTAGTAGAAGCCAAGCCGCCGCTGGGTCGAGGATTCCGCCCAAAATCTTTCTGTTTCGCTTTAAATTTTGGATGAATTCTTTTGAGCCGCAGACTATTCCGGCGGTTACATCGTTGTGTCCGCCCAAGTATTTTGTGGCGCTGTGGACGACCACGTCTATGCCAAACTTTATTGGTGTCAAATTGTATGGTGTTGCGAGGGTGCTATCGACAACCGTTGTTATGCCATGTTTTTTGGCTATAGCTGCTAGATGCTGCAAATCCACAATTTTCAATGTTGGATTGGCTGGAGTTTCAGTATAAACAACCCTTGTGTTCCTTTTTATGGCTTTTTCTAATTCACCTATGTCGGTGGCGTCTATAAGGGTTACTTCAACTCCGAACCGCGGCATAAACTCTTGGAAAAAGGTTAGCGTTCCGCCGTAAAGGTCTCTTGAAGCCACAATATGGTCGCCCTCCGAAACGATTGTTAGGACAGTGGTTGTTATAGCCGCCATCCCGGAGGCGAAGGCAGCCGCATCCTCCGACCCTTCCAAGAGCGCCATTTTCTTTTCAACAGTTCGCACAGTTGGGTTGTCGAATCTTGTGTATAGGTAGCCCTCAGCCTTTCCGCTTATGACGTCAATTAGCTCTTTGGTGCTTGTGAAGGCGAAGACTGAGGTTTCGTAAATTGGTGTGGCAACAGCTCCAGTGGTGTCTGGTTTTTCACCACCGTGCACAGCCCTTGTGGAAAAACCATTAAGTTTTGAAGCCATACGCACATTCACCCGTTTAAACCATTGTTTCACAGCTTGTTTAAGAAATAACTTTTTAGGCTTGACGCTAATATTTTAGACAAAACCGCTTGTGTAGGAGTTTA
>JAWCQV010000093.1:0-3409 GCA_038869575.1 Bathyarchaeia archaeon
TAGCCCGGGTGGACACCCATTTGACGTAAACCTTTTCCAAGCTTATAAGGGCGTTGACAGTGCATTGGAGGTTGTTAAGCGGGGCGGTGTGATAATTTTAGTGGCTGAATGCCAAGAAGGACATGGAAACCAGGTTTTTTACGATTGGATGGTTAAGTTTAAAGATATAAAAGCTGTGGAGAGGGAGATTAAACGCAACTTTGTTTTGGGCGGGCATAAAGCCTACTACCTAATGAAGGCTCTGCAGAAAGCCCAAATAATCCTCGTCTCAGCCATGCCAGACTATTATGCGGCAAATGTTTTCAGGCTTAAAACGGCACGAACAGTCAACGAAGCCCTCAATGAGGCTTTTAAGATCGTTGGAGAGAACGCGAAAGTTTGGGTTATGCCCTACGGAAACTTCACGCTTCCGGAAGTTAAGGCAAGCGAATGAAATGCTGAAAGGCTTTGGAAAAACTTTAAAGTAAGTACGCAAACCTAACCTTAGACCTTACAAAAGCCGCGTTAAACACGTAGGAGTAAAAGAGCTTGCAACAGACATACACACTGCGGAAGTTTACGCCAAAAGACCTGGAACGCGTGATGTATATTAACCGCGTCTGCCTCCCAGAAAATTATGGGGACTACTTCTTCATGGACTTGTACAATCGTTTTCCAGAAACCTTCATGGTGGCTGAGGGAAACGGAGAAATTGTAGGCTACATCATGTGCCGCATCGAGCTTGGCCTGTCAAACTTCGGCTTCAGCGGCTTCATAAAAAAGGGACACATAGTCTCCATAGCCGTAATGCCGAATCACAGACGAAAGGGTATTGGTCAAGCATTGGTAACAAAAGCCATGGAGGGAATGCGCCTATACAATGCAAAACAAGCCTTTTTAGAGGTGAGGATTTCTAACATTCCAGCCATAAGCCTATACAAAAAGTTAGGCTTTAAAGTTACCAGAACAATTCATGGCTACTATTCGGACGGAGAAGACGCCTACGTAATGAGCAGAGAACTATAACGGCAAAATTACAGTTAGAAAAATGCGGGAAGGTTAAGGCTGCAAACCCAGTTTCTCGTAAATTCTTTTCCTGTTTTCCTCGACGGTTTTCACCACGTCCATGAATATGTTGTTCCCATGCGAGTCTATGGCAACCGTTAATGGTCCAAAGTCTTCAACTTCAAAAATCCATAGGGCTTCTGGTGTCCCAAGGTCAAGCCACTCCACACCCTTGACACTTTT
Organism: Bathyarchaeia archaeon; assembly: GCA_038869575.1. Taxonomy (GTDB): domain Archaea; phylum Thermoproteota; class Bathyarchaeia; order Bathyarchaeales; family Bathycorpusculaceae; genus JAGTQI01. Next base: position 1,228 of record JAWCQV010000093.1, read on the forward strand.
TATGGCTTTAGCCGCCAGTATTGCTGCTCCACCAGTGAAGGCTCCATAGACGGCTCCATATTTTGCCATGGCGTCCGTTGTCCTTTTCCCCATTCCACCCTTGCCGATAACGACTTTAACCTTAAAGTTTTTGATAAACTCGTCTTCGAATATGTCCATTCTAGTGCTCGTTGTTGGACCAGCAGCAACAGCAACCCATTTTTCACCCTCCTTGCTTACCACTGGCCCACAGTGGAAAACCGCCAATCCTTCAAGGTTTACCGGTAAGGGTTTTCCCTGTTTGAAGTATTCTAGGGCTCGTCTGTGGGCTTGGTCTCGAGCTGTCACTATGGTCCCAGTTATGTAGATGACGTCATTAACCTTCAGTTTGCGGATTTCCTCTTCTGAGATGGGTGTTTTAAGATGGTAAACCGCCATCCTTCTCACCTCACACCAAACCCTTATGGGTTAAATATTCAACCGTTCCATCCGCATAAATTCTCGCTGTGGCTCTCCTGGCAGCCCAACAGTTGAAGGCAACAGCCGCCGGAAACGAGGCTGGATGCCTAAAAGCGTATTCAACATGCACGCCTAAAACTGTTGTTTTACCACCCAAACCCATCGGGCCAATCCCGGTCATGTTAGCTGCCTCGTAAAGGTCTCTTTCAAGTTTCGCTATTTCCGGATTGGGGTTGGGCTCGTCCAAGGGCCTTAAAAGAGCTTTTTTGGCAAGTTTCATGGCTATGTCTGCGCCTCCGCCCATGGCAACCCCCAAAATTGTTGGTGGGCAAGGTTGGGCTCCAGCCTTTATGACGGCCTCTATTACAAACCTTTTCAACCCGTTGATGCCTTCGCCTGGCACCAGCATTCCGGTCATGCAGACGTTTTCTGAGCCGCCGCCCTTTGTCATCACCGTCAATTCTAGGCTGTCTCCAGAGGCTATTTCCCAGTTTATGTATGGTATGAACCTTCCCGTGTTGTCCCCGCTGTTTTTTTGGGTGAAGGGGTCAACAGCGTTAGGTCTCAGCGGTATTTCTTTTGTGGCTCTTCTCGTCGCCTTAAAAAGGGCTCCCTCTATTTTGTCGAGGTTTTTAAATTCTGCTCCTGCTTGAGCATAGAATATAATTGTTCCAGTGTCTTGGCACACTGGCGCCTTATATTTTTCTGCAAGCTCTATATTGTCAAGTATAGCCTTCAGCTGGGTTTTTCCTGTTTCGCTTGTTTCCTCCAAATAAGCCTTTTTCAAGGCATTCTTCACGTCTTTTGGGAGATATATGACAGCTTGTTTCAAAAGGTTAAAAGCCACATCTTCAACAATTTTGGCTATTTCCAAGCTTCTCCCTCAAATGTGATGCTTTCGGCGAGACCTTCTCTTATGTGTAATTTATAAAAAAGTTTCCAAAAGTTTTGGAGTTTTCAAACGTGAGCCTCTTCACTTTAACTCATCTCTCCCCGTGCAGAAGCGCAACATTTCTCGTTTGCTTTAAATACTGCAAGAAATAACACTCACACGGGAACGTTTATGTCAGAGGAAGAAGGCGAAGGCGCAGAAAAACCACGCTATGAAACCCTTGAAGACCTTCCAGGAATAGGTCCATCAACAGCCCAGAAGTTAAGGGAGCTGGGCTTCCATACGGTGGAGTCCCTTGCAATGGCAACGGTTCGCGAGCTTGAACCAGCTGGCATAAGCGAGAAAAAGGCTTTAGCCATAATAAGCGCTGCCCGCTCTTCAATTGGCATAGCTTTCATCCGCGCCGACGAACTTTTAAAGATGCGTCAAAACGTTTTGAGGCTTACCACTGGAAGCAAAGCATTAGACAAGCTTTTAGACGGCGGCTTAGAAACGCAGACCATAACTGAGTTTTACGGCGAATATGGAAGTGGAAAAAGCCAAATCTGTCACCAGCTATGCGTGAACGTACAACTTCCACCAGAAAGCGGCGGGCTGAACGGAGCCGCATTATATATCGATACCGAAAACACCTTTAGAACTGAGCGCATTGTACAGATGGCCCGCCATCTAGGACTCGACCCACAAGATGTTGTTAAAAACATTATTTATGCAGAGGCGTACACGTCAGACCATCAAATGTTCCTCTTGGAAAACGCAGATGAGGTGATAAAGGAAAACAATGTTAAACTCATCATAGTCGACTCTTTAACAGCACATTTCAGAAGCGAATACCTCGGACGGGAAATGCTC
>JAWCQV010000094.1:0-3392 GCA_038869575.1 Bathyarchaeia archaeon
GAAAGGGGTCTTCGACATAAACCAAATGATATTTTTCTATAAGCTGCTGTATAAATTCTAACTGTTCCCCTGCGTCCAGCTCCTTTTCACCTCGCTCATACACGTATTTCTTCTTTTTAGCGTTCCAGAGAGATGAAGCTGCGGCATCGATGCCAAAACCGCATTCTAACCCCAATTCGTTGCTAATTTTTTCGCATATTGAAGCCATAATTTCAAAGGCTTCCAAGTCCGTTATGTTTGCAACCCAAGCTCCCTCGTCGCTTTTGCCACCACTAAAAAGTTTATCCTTTTTCCTTAAAACTTCCTTCACCTTGCTATGGATCTGTACATTGGCTGTTGCAGCCTCCAGAAAAGAGTCAGCGCCGTAGGGAAGGGCTAGAAACTCTTGCACATCAGGAGATTTTCCACCGGCATGCTTTCCGCCGCTGATGATGTTTCCAAGCGGATAGGGAAGTTCATGAGCTGCATATCCACCCAAATATTGGAAAAGAGGTAAACCATAAGAGTTTGCGGCAGCTTCAGCGTTTGCCAAGGAAACTGCAAAGGCTGTATTTCCGCCAATAATTCTAAAATTTCTCGTGTTGTCTATCTTATGTAGGGTTTTGTCAATTTCCTCTTGAAAGTCAGCGTTAAATCCAACAAGTTCTGGGGATATAAGTTCTTCAACCTTTCTAATTGCTTCGTCTACCCCGCCTTGTGGATAGTAAATAACCTCGGCTTTTCCTCGGCTTTCCCCGGCTGGCGCCGAGGCTCTTCCAAAACCAGATGTGGTAATAACGTCAACCTCTATTGTTTCTTCTCCCCGACTGTTGAAAACTTTCCTTGCGATTACATCCTCAATAACTGTGGACATTACTATGGCTCCTTACTGTTGATAGTACTGCATTCTGGCCTCTCTTCTCTTTTCTGCCTCTTCGTAGAAGCGTAAAACTTCATCAATAATTTCAACATGGGAAAGAAGCATACGTCTACAACAGTATCGCTTTACTCCTAAACTGTCCAAAACGTCGCCTGCATTTTCTCCCATCTTAACCCTTCTCGCGAACTCCTCCCATTTGTCACCAATTAACTTGCCACATGTAAAACATCGTATAGGTATAATCAATTTTGCCTTAACCTCCGGTTATCGATAGCTTTTCTGATCCCTTGCCCTTGCACCTGGACCGCCAAACTTTTTAGGTTCTTTCCTTCTAGGATCGCCTACAATCATTGTTCTGTCGTATTCGATGAACATGGTGCGTAGTTGCGTGCTTTTAGTCCATTTTAACAAAGCGTTTGCAAGTGCCATTCTAGCTGCCTCAGCTTGTCCCATGTAACCTCCGCCTGAAACCTTGATGTCTATATCTAGTTGTTTCCAAATTTCGTCGCCGGCTTGTATGAGTGGCTCCATTATTTTTTGTCGTGCGACTTCAGGCTGATAAATCTCCAGTGGTGTCATATTGATTCTTATTCTTCCTATGCCGGGCTTAACAACGGCACGTGCTACAGCTGTTTTTCTTTTCCCGCTGACTACAAGAACCCTCTTAGCTGGCATTTTATTCACTCTTCCAACCTATTTCTTTTGCAAGCTCTCCAAGCGTGAAATAGGGGCAAGTTAACTTTTTGGCTTGAGCCTCCTCTATGGTTTCCATCTCTTGATTTTTAAGCTCGTCTGGAACCCCTATGAAAACCCTGAGCCTTTTATATGCTTGTTTGCCCTTGGGCTGTTTATATGGAAGCATCCCCCTAATAGTTCTTCTGAGGATTCTGTCTGGTCTCCTCGGATGCATAGGACCTTTACCCGGATGTCCAACTTCAAGAAATTCTTTTGCCTCTCTAATTTTACTTTTCTTTTTGCCGGATATAACTGCTTTTTCAACATTTACTACAACTATTTTTTCACCTTTTAGTAAGCGTTTGGCGATTATGCTCGCCATTCTTCCAAGTATAAGACCATCAGCGTTGATAACTTTATAACTGCTTTCTAGCTGCATTTAATCACCCTATAATCTTAACCCTCGAGCCCTTTGGATTTTTCTTAACAAGTTCGATTATTGATAGGCATTTTCCTTTTGTCCTTTTTATCTTTTCTTCGGCTTTTTGTGAAAATGAGAGGGCTGCAACAGTTATCGGATGATTTATCACGCCAGCGCCTAGCACTTTGCCTGGAACAACTACTGTTTCGTTTTTCTCCGTATATCTGTTCAATCGACTAACATTTACGGTTATGCGCTTTCTCTTAGATTTTGCCAAAAGTTCAGCTATGCTTTCCCAAATTTTCGCCTTATTCTCTCTGCTCTGCTTTTTCAAGAAACGAATAGTTTCAACGAGCTTTGGGTTTGTCGCCTTAACTTTCTTCAACTTTTTGCACCTCAATTTGTTTTGCAAGCTCTTTAAGGTCTTTTTCCAAAATTTTTACAGCCTCTATGATGATTCTTTCCGGAGGTAGAACACCTGTTGACTCGATGTTGAATATGAAGGCGTTTTTCTCCCAGTTAACCTCCAATGCCTGTGGTTGTTTTGGGCAAACATCAACACAATCTTGACATAAGGTGCAAGCTACTAAGTTGCGGACTTCTATTTTTCCTTCGCGCTTCGCCAAAACTTTTCTCGGGCATATTTCAACACATTTCCCGCATGCGTCACAGCTTTCACCCTTTACTTTTATTTGTGGCAGATATTTGTATGAACATAGCGAAACCGGCTGCCACTTCGCGTGGTTCTTTCCCTTCCCAAGTCTTGCATAAGCCTCGAGCCTTAACTTCTGCCCCTTTGCAAGCTTAATTATAGGTATTTTGTCACTGACGGGAACAATATTTGGGTTCTCGGAAATAAGCTCGCCGGAATAAACCGTTACCATTCCCTCTGTCGCCTCTTTATCTAGCGTAAGTGTAACCCTGCAAAGGTTGCAGCCAAACTCACTTTTACATGAGCACTCTTCTGGGAGGTTGTAGCTGTCAAGGTCGGTTTTTAAAGGGATTAATCCGAGCCTATGAGCTATGATTTCATCATGAAAAACAGAAGAATTCTCAACTATTACAACATCATCGATTGCCATACAAGGAACTTCAGCAATAACGTTCCTTCTTAAAGCATTAATAAACGGAGTGTCAACTCCCCTAATTAGTAAGCTTAAGTTCTTGTCGTCTCTTTCAAGCACCTCTACTTCCATTTACAAAGACACCCATTAAGAGTTTAAACCGATATGGTGCCGTTGAATAGAATATTAGTGGGCAATATAAACTTGGCGATTACGCCGCGATTTCTTTCGTGCATGTCAAAAGTTAATTATGGTCTTAACAGCTTTGAAAGCGTGTAGTATAAAGAAAAGGTTTTTAGTTAAGTTGTTATATGAGTGTTCTGCAAGTGTTTAGTTAATATGAAATGTGAGGCTGATATTGATGTCGGTGTTT
>JAWCQV010000095.1:0-3372 GCA_038869575.1 Bathyarchaeia archaeon
TAGGCTTGCCGCTAATATTTTAGACAAAACCGCTTGTGTGGGAGTTTAACAAATAATGTTTGATAGGCTGAAGATTGAGAAAATAGCTAAGGAAAGGGAACGTTGGGAAAAATCTACGCTGCCCAACTGGATTAGGCAATGTCCAGAACGTCAAAAAGAGTTCAAAAACCATTCTAGCATGACAATTAAAGGGCTGTACACACCGGAAGACATCAAAGACATGGATTACATGAGGGACTTGGGCTTTCCGGGCGAGTACCCCTTCACGCGGGGTTTACACGCCACCATGTATCGTGGACGCCTATGGACAATGCGGATGTTCGCCGGTTACGGCACAGCAGAAGACACCAACAAACGCTTCAAATACCTATTAAGCGAGGGTGAAACCGGACTGAGCACAGCCTTTGACTATCCAACAATTATGGGCTATGACTCCGACCACCCAATGGCAAGGGGCGAAGTTGGCGTATGCGGAGTAGCCATATCATCGCTGCAAGACATGGAAGTCCTATTTGATGGCATACCATTGGATAAGGTTACAACTTCTATGACGATTAATGGCCCAGCGTCTGTTCTGCTTGCCATGTATATCGCCGTAGGCGACAAGCAAGGAGTTTCACGCGCAAAATTGGGTGGCACAACCCAAAACGACAATTTGAAGGAGTTCTTCGCCCAGAAGCTCTGCATCTTTCCACCTAAGCCTTCACTGAAGCTTTCAGTCGACGTAATAGAATACTGCGCTAGGCACTTGCCGAAATGGAATCCCATAAGCATAAGCGGATATCACATCCGAGAGGCTGGCGCCACTGCACTTCAGGAGTTGGCTTTCACCCTTTACGATGGTATAGCCTATGTTGAGGAAACCCTTAAAAGAGGCTTGAAAGTGGACGATTTTGCCCCCCGCTTGTCCTTCTTCTTCGCTTCCCACAACGACTTCTTCGAGGAAATAGCCAAATTCCGCGCCGCCAGACGCCTCTGGGCTAAAATAATGAAGGAAAGGTTCCACGCGAAAAACCCGCGCTCCATGTGGATGCGTATGCACGTCCAAACTTCAGGCTGCACTTTAACTGCGCAGCAACCTTTAAACAACATTGTCCGCACAACCATTCAGGCTTTAGCCGCCGTCCTCGGCGGAACCCAGTCGCTGCACACAAACTCCTTCGACGAGGCTTTATGCCTGCCAACGGAAGAATCCGTCAGAGTGGCGTTAAGAACCCAGCAGATAATAGCCTACGAAAGCGGAGTGGCAAACACCGTTGACCCGCTTGCCGGCTCCTACTATGTTGAGGCTTTGACCAACGAGATGGAGGAGAAAGCAATGGAATACATCCAAAAAATCGACGACATGGGAGGCGTAATCCCAGCTATTGAAAAGGGCTTTTTCCAAAAAGAAATAGCTGAAAGCGCCTACCGCTACCAGCGCGAGATCGAAGAGAAAAAACGCGTATTGGTGGGCGTGAACGAGTACGCAATAGAAGGTGAAGAAATACCAGTTAAGCTTTTAAGGGTTGATCCAAGCGTTGAGAAAAAGCAGATAGAAAGGCTTCAGAAACTGCGAAGGGAACGCGACAACAAAAAAGTCAAGGAAATGTTAGAAAAACTTCACTATGCGGCTGAGAAAGATATGAATCTTATGCCAACCATTATTGAGGCAGTTAAGGCTTACGCCACCCTAGGAGAAATAGTGGATGTTTTGCGAAAAGTTTACGGAGAATATAAAGAACTAATAATAATTTAAAAACTGGAGTATAGATAAAGAGGCGAGGCACATGCAGAGTGGAAGGAAAATAAGAGTTTTAATAGCCAAACCGGGACTTGACAGCCACGACAGGGGAGCAAAAGTTGTTGCAAGAGCCTTACGCGACGCTGGAATGGAGGTAATCTATACTGGATTGAGGCAGACGCCGGAACAAATTGCTGAAACAGCCTTGCAGGAGGACGTCGACGTCATTGGGCTGAGCATTTTGTCTGGGGCGCACATGGCGCTTTTTCCAAGGATAATGGAGCTCCTAAAAGAGAAAGGTATAACGGATGTTCTAGTGTTCGCGGGAGGCATAATCCCAGAAGAGGATATTCCAGAACTTAAGAAGATTGGGATAAAAGAGGTTTTTGGACCCGGAACCCCTACTGAAACTATTATTAAGTATGTGTTGGAGAATGCTCCGAAAAGAAGATAGGAAAAGCCGGTAAAAGCCATTGCAGAAAATTGAGGAAATAGCTAGAGGCATTCTTGCCGGGGACAAAAGAAGCATAGCAAGAGCCATAACAATGGTTGAGAACAACCCAGAAGAAGCCCAAAGTTTAATCGCAGCGGTTTACCCCCGCACTGGCAAAGCCCACATTATAGGCTTAACTGGTCCTGGAGGCTCTGGAAAAAGCACCCTAATAGAGAAAATGGTCCGCGAATATAGGCGAAGGGGCAAGAAGGTCGGCGTAATAGCCGTTGACCCAACAAGCCCCTTCACGGGCGGAGCCTTCTTGGGGGACAGAATCCGTATGCAAGAGCTAAGCACAGACGATGGCGTTTTCATTCGCAGCATGGCAACAAGAAACAATCCTGGTGGAATAGCCAAAGCCACGAAGGACGCCGTAAAAATATTGGATGCTTCTGGGAAAGACATGATAATTGTTGAAACTGTTGGCGCTGGGCAGTCCGAAGTAGAGATAATCAAGGTGGCGCAAACAATCCTTGTTATACACGCACCAGGACTCGGCGACGAGATCCAAGCCATAAAGGCTGGGATAATGGAAATCGCCGACATATTCGTTGTTAATAAAGCTGACCGCGAAAACGCCGACAAAGCTGTAATGGACATTAAAGCCATGCTGCAACTGGATAATAAGGAGAAGGCTTGGATACCGCCGATAATAAAGACGGTTGCCCTCACTGGTGAAGGAGTTCCACAACTCATTGAGAAGATAGAGGAGCATTGGCAGTTCCTACAGAAAGGGCTATTGCACAAAAGAAGCTTGGAAAAAGCTGAGGCTGAGCTTATTGAGGCCATAAAGGATAGAGTGACAAGCTCAATAATCGAAAAGCTGAAGCGGGAAAAAATCTTCGAGGAAATTTTAAGGCGAATTGTTGAACGAAAAATAGACCCTGCATCAGCTGCGGAGAAACTTCTAAACCAAATGTTAGAGTAGAAGGCTGAAAAGCCAATGCCGAAACTTGAAAAAGGTCTTGTGCAAGTCTACACTGGAGACGGAAAGGGCAAAACTTCAGCAGCCTTTGGACTGGCATTAAGGGCTATAGGCAGAGGACTAAAAGTCTACATCATACAATTCATAAAGGGCGGATTCGACTATGGAGAACTCTACATCGTGGATAGGCTGCCAAATCTTACATTGAAAGCCTTTGGGAGGGGAAAATTT
>JAWCQV010000096.1:0-3368 GCA_038869575.1 Bathyarchaeia archaeon
CTTTAGTGAAATTGAAGAGGAATATGTTGTCTGCTTGGCGGTAAATGTTTTCCCGTATGGTGTCAGGCTGGTTTGTTATGAAGGTTGTGAATATGCCGAAGTGGCGCATCCGCGTGACAATATCATCCCAGTAAGTCTCCCGCAAATATAGGTGGGCTTCCTCAGCAAATAGGAAAACTGCCTTAAGCTTCCAGCTTGTTAAAAGTTCCACAAGCTTGCCCAACACATACTCGACAACTATTTGTCTGTCTATTGTTGAGGTGTTTCGAAGGTTGATTATTATGGCGCCTCCTTCTTCTCTGGCTTTGAATAGGCATTCTTCTAGGATGGTTGCCTCCGCCGTGTTGTCTGTGAAAAAGCCTGAGTTGATCATAGCGTAGTAGCGGCTGAAAAGGGCGTCGCGCACATTTTGGTTGCAGTGCCAGTTGCGTATGGCTTCGCCTAGTTCGTGAAGGGTTAAACTGCTTTTTTCTTTGAGGAACTGCCATATGCGTCTGAATTCGCGGGCAGATGTGCCTGGCAAGTGTAATGCGTTTATGAGAATGTTTAGCAGCACGTTTAGGTGGAGCTGGTTTAGGGCGACTTTGAAGTTTTGGGAAGGCGTTAAAACGTGGATTTTGTTGTAGTAGGCGTTTCTTTTGCCGTCTGAGGTCATGCCTAAACCCGTGTATTCGCCGTTTAAATCCAAAACGACGACTGTAGCCTTGTATTGGAGTAGGCTTGTTATGAGAAGTTTTGAAAGGTGCGATTTGCCTGTTTCCTTCTTTCCAGTTATTATGTTTAGTCTTCCATCAAGCGCTGTGGCGTCTATGGTTAGAAGTGAAGCTTCCTTTGTTCCGCCTAGGATTATGGGGAGTTTTCCGTCAACTCTTGCCAGCTTAAGCAGCGTGGAAATGGGAAGCTTCCTTATTGTCGATTGGGAGCGGGATGGAAGCCATGAACTGCTTGGGCTTAGAGTTTCGCCTTCCACTGTAGCGCGAATCTTGCCTATTAAAAGCCTAGAGTCTTGAATGTAAGTTATGTGCGGAGCTATCTCAAGGGGGTCTATGTCTTCGCCTTGTATGAGTTCACCTCCGTCTGGAAGACTACGCAGCAACTCCTCAAGAACGCCTGGGATGTTGGCAAACTGGATGTCTATGACCTGGACTATTAGGGCTTTCCCCGCTTCTCCATCTTCTATGAGTAAGTAGTCACCCTTTTCCACTGTCTCGTTTGGGAAGCTTAAGATTTGGACTATGTTGCCTTCTTTCTTATACAGCCTCATTGTGGTTTTCACCTTTTCCGAAGGGGCCGAAAAGCAACTTGTGCATGTCTGGTCTGTTAACCAGCTTTAAGCCGTATTTTTGTTGGATGAAATGTTGCATGGCTATTACCTCGTTGGCTGTGAAGGTGCAGAAAATGTGCGCCAACCTTAGGGTTTCCGGATAGCTATGCGTTATCAAATCGTTTCCTAAAAGCCTTTCAACGGCTTCGATTTTGTGCTGTAATGGCATTTCTTTGTCGATGTCAAGTCTGAAGGCGCAGTTTCCGTTAGTTAATTTTGCCACATAAATGTCGCCGAGTAGAACTAGGGGCGGCTTAGGTTTTAGGTTTGCTATTTCTATTAGGCAGGGTGGCTTTTGTGCGAAGAGCGTGTCTGTTATGAGGTATCCGTTAAGCCTTAACGTGGTCATTTTTGTGAAGGCCAGGACAGTGTTGCCCATGTTTCTTGCAGTTTGCAGAATCTCTTTTAACTGGTGTACTGGGGTGTCTGGGGTTCCCGCTGTAAGCGAGCCGTCGAAAAGGAGTATTCCGTTGTTTACTGTTTTGGCTAGGGAAGCTTGAAGCCATTTTTCTAGGAGGTTTGCCATGCGCATGGGTATCTGCGTAAAGCTTGGTGATGGGCTGGTTTGTTCTGGGAAGTATGCGCGCAGAAGCGTGCTGTAGACTTCTTTTAGGTTGTCTTCTGTTATGTGGAATATGAAGGGGCCTACGCGTAAATAGCCATAATTGCGTTTCCTTTTCCATATGGTTGTTCCCCGGATGGCTATTATGAGGCCTTTGTTTGTTTCACCTAGTTTTATGCTTGAGGTGTCTACGGCGGCTATGGTGGTTTCTGTTCGGTTTGGTGTGAGGGCTATTGGTTTTGTTTGGGGCTGCAGTAGCGGGTATAATTGTTCTGGGCTGTTGTTTTGTTGAATGAGTTGTTGGTTTAGTTGAAAGGTTTGGTTTTGTACGTGTTTTAGGGAGTGGAGGCTTAGTTCTATGAAGCGTTTTGGTAGCGCCAGGTCCATGGTTGGGGGTGGAAAATTATATTTTGGTGTTGTTGTTATAGTGTATTGTTCAATCACCAAGATTCACCAATAGCCAATTGTTTGGGGAAGGCATATTTAAGTGTTGTGCATGAACAAGATGCACAATTCAATAAACAATAAGGTGGAAAATTGACAGAACCCCATCAAAAACCACCAATCCACGTAAAAATGCGAGTAGGCGAAATAGAATTCGAAATCCAATGCCAAGAAGACCAACTGCAAACAGCCGTAGACAAAATCCTATCAACAATAACCCAAAAACTAAAAGAAGTATCCGCAGCCGCCGTAGCGGAAAAAGCGGCGCCGCCCAGAGCAGAAACATGCAAAGGCGTAATCCAAAAACTATGGGAAGAAGGCTGGTTCGCAACGGCTAAAGGCTTAAGCGAAGTCCACAGCGAAATGGCACGGAGAGGCTTCCATTACGATCGCACAGCAGTAGCCCACGCCCTAATAGACTTGGTTAAGGATGGAATTTTAACAAGAGAAGGAAAACCCCGCAGATACCAATACGCCCAAAAAAGACCACCACCATGATGAAAACCCGTCTAAAGGCTAGTCTTTTATGGAACGAAAATTTTTGCGTATTAGCCTATCCCTCTACGTTTTTGCAAGACAAACAATATTTTTCCTCCAATGCAACATTGAAAAGGGGAAATAGATATCTTGAAGGTTTTGGTTGGTGAAGATCAACTTACTTTTTGGGTTCCTCACGGATTAATAGAGCGAACACCAAATGATACTTTTAGCATAAGCAAGCATCTAAAATTTTGGTATATTAGCGTGTATTTTTATGCTTTGCATTGAAAACGTTATATGTTTGGTTGAGATGGGCATATGCTTGTTTCTATTGTTGGATGGGTCAAGCGCCTTGAAGGTTCTGTTCGTTTGCTCAGGCAATGCTTACCGAAGCCCCTTAGCTGAAGCCTTACTTCGAAAAATTAGGCCTAACTGGGTTGTAGATTCCGCTGGAATGCGCAGGGCAATCCCCATAGCCGAAGAAGTCAAAGAATTTTTGAAGGCGGAAAACGCGGAAAAATTTTTAAAACCTGCTCCAGAAACCCTAAGCAGTAAAAG
>JAWCQV010000097.1:0-3337 GCA_038869575.1 Bathyarchaeia archaeon
GAGGCTCAAATCCAAGTATAACGTCTGCGTGCCCATCTAAAATGAACGGAGATAAAACGTTTTCGCCAATTCTAACAGTGCATAGGACGGCTCCGCCCCGCTGAGCCATTCCGTGGATTTCGCCAACCCGAACATTTAGTCCATCATTAACAGCGGCTGTTCCAAGGATTTCTGCTGCCAAAAGTATGCCTTGACCGCCAACACCTGCCAAAACAATGTTAAACTCCTTCATTTGTGTATCACCCTCACACATTTTTTGCTGGTTCTATAGCTTTGTATGGACAAATATGAGCGCATAAACCACAGCCTGCGCAAATATTTTCATTTATAACCACAGCCTTATCTTCTTTAATGGCTATTGCTGGGCATCCCAATAATTTAATGCATGCCATGCAGTTTGTACATTTCTCGTTTATCTTGAAAGGCACAATTTCTAAGCCTTTACGTCTTTTCTCCCTGATTAGCGTTAGGGCACATGGAGCCCTAAAAACAATGAGGGAGGTTTCGGGAAACTGTAAAGCCTCTTTTAGGATCTTCTCGGCTTCTCCAATATTGAAGGGATCAACAATCCTGACGAACTTTACTCCACAGCCCTCAGCGACCTTCTCGATTGCTATAGGCTTTGTCGATGTTTGCATCCCCGTTACACCAGTTCCCGGATGAGGTTGGTGGCCAGTCATCGCCGTTGTTAGATTGTCCAAAACTGCGATCACAAGTTTATGCTTGTTGTAAACAGCGTTAAGAAGTCTTGGAATTCCGGCATGAAAGAAGGTTGAATCCCCAACTATTGCAATTGTATCCATTCTAGTCGTCTTGCTTACACCTTGGGCTGTCCCTATTCCGGCGCCCATGCATACGAGGATGTCTCCGACTTGTAGGGGCGGGGCTATTCCTAATGCATAACAGCCAATATCTGTTGGATAAATTGCTTTCTCGCCAGCAACCTTTCTTATAACATAAAAAGAAGCCCTATGGGGGCATCCAGCGCACAGGATGGGCGGTCTTGGCGGGATTCCTTCGGAGACTTCTTTGTAGCGTTTAGCCAAACCTTCAAAATCCCTAAAGATTTTTCTGCCAGTTATTATGGTTAATCCCTTCAAAACTAGGCTCGTGGATAGCTCACCAGACCTCGGGAAATACCGCTTGCCAAAAATCTCGGTTGAGGGTGCATAGTCTTTCGCTATTGCCTTAGCGTTAAGCTCTAAATAGGGTTCAAGTTCCTCAACAACTACGACTTTTCCATGCTCCTCCAAAAATTTTCCAATCCTTTTTTCCGGCAGCGGATGGGTCATCCCAAGCTTTAAAATGTCTATATCTAAGCCCAAAATTCTAGCGGCTTCAACCGCGTAATTATAAGCTGAGCTTGACGAGATTATGCCGTATTCCTTGTTTTTTCCTTCGGGATTTAATGTGTTATAGGGGGAGGTTTCTGTTATTTCCTTTGCCTTTTCCATCCGCTGTAGAAGTACATCATGTCTTGGTCTTGCGTTGGCTGGAATCATGACTAAACGTTTAACATCTCGAACAAATGTGCCCTTCAAACTGGGCTTTGCCAGTTTTCCAAAAGTAACTGGTGCTCTGGTATGGCTTACACGTGTGGTTGTTCGTATTATGACTGGAAGCTCAAGTCTTTCTGAAATCTCAACTGCGTAAGTCACCATATCCTTTGCCTCTTGAGGGTTTGATGGTTCAAGGCATGGCAGATTGGAAAGTAAAGCGTATAGCCGGCTGTCCTGCTCGTTTTGCGAACTGTAACATTCTGGATCGTCGGCTGCAACGATGACCATTCCGCCCTTAACTCCAGTATAAGCAAGAGTCATTATCGCGTCTGCCGCCACATTCAACCCCACATGTTTCATGGCAGCGAGAGCTCTAACACTACAGTTTGCAGCCCCGCCAGCTACCTCAACAGCAACAATCTCGTTAACCGAATATTCCATATAAATGCCAGCCTCTTGGGCTATGGCGGAAACCGTATCGCCAATTTCTGAGGCCGGTGTTCCAGGATAAGTGGTGACTATACTTATGCCTGATTCAAGTATCCCGCGGACGATAGCTTCGTTACCAAGCAATAACACACGTTTTCCAGGCTCATCCTTCAGCAATATATGAGGATCTGGCATTAGCTCCTTTCTCCAACAGTTTGAAAAAGCATTAGGCTTATGCTTTAAGATATAACTTTTGGTGAACTATAACCGTTGCAAACATCAATTATTTCTGGTTCTAAGCATTAAGGCTGCACTTAAGAGGATAAGCCCAACGCCCATGTAACGTATTGGGGAGATGTACTGCTGAAGAATAACCACCGCCCAAAGATTATGCAGCAGAGGATCTAAAAGCAAAATTGTTCCCTCGGTTGTTGGCGAGACCTCCTGTGGCTTTACATAGTTTAATAGACCGTAGGGAAGCGCCGTGCTAAACGAGGCAAACAAGATTAACAGAGTTAGTTGATAAGAGTTTGGCAGCGTGAGTCCTATTAAACTTGTGTTCGTCGTGAAGAACCTTAGAATCAATCCTAAAAGCAGGGTGGATGGTGCCGCAAATAGGAATGTGTTAAATAAGCCTTGAAGAGGCGTATAATCTGCTTTCCTTAACCTCTTTGCATAAAGATAAACAGAGTAAAAGAAGCCACCGAGCAGGGCGAATCCTAGGCCACCAACGTTTAGGCTTGGAAGCGGCTCCGTGACAACCCCGCTTACGAAAAAGACACCAACTACTCCCATGATCATTGATATAATCTTTTTTAAAGTCATTTTCTCTTTTCCAGAAATTGTGGCTAAAATTGCCGTGAAGAAGGGTTGAGTATAGATTAATGCCACGGAGACCGCTACGGGACAGCCAAATACAATCGAAGATAGGGCAGAAAGGAGGAAGCATGAGAAAACTAAACCAGTTAAAAAGAAAAATTGAAAATCTTCCCTCCTAAGTTTAAGTTCCCCTTTAATTATCATAAAAATTAGTGGGAGAGCCAGTATTATGCGGAAGAAAACTTGCTGTAGACTTGAGACTCCAGCGTTTTTAAGAAGGGTTGAGAAAACAAGAATGAAACTAAAGCCGAAGCATACCAGAATTAATAGGGCATGGCTTCTTGTGAAGCTCACCTACGCTTTTCTCCGCATTAGCATAGCAAACCTTTCAATAGGATTTGGGTAGTCCTAAGACATGCTGCCCTATGAAGGCTAAAGCCATTTGATGGGTAACCGGAGCTAGCCTTATGAGGTTTATTTCCCTCCACCATCTTTCCACGTCGTATTCTATTGCATAGCCGTACCCGCCAAAAGTCTGCATCGCATGGTAAACTGCCACAGTTCCTGCCTCGACGGCAGCCACCTTTGCC
>JAWCQV010000098.1:0-3314 GCA_038869575.1 Bathyarchaeia archaeon
AAGTCCTTCTTTGTCAATATTCCCCTTTGGAATAGTTCAGCTGCAAAGCCTAAAACGTTGCCTGTTTGTATGCCGCAGAGCCCCAAATCGTCTATGACAGAGGCCATGTAAACGTTTTCCTCTGGGGTAAATATGCCAAGGTTTGTGCCAACATAAGCTTGCAACTCGTAGTCGGGGTTATCGGTTATTGCGCCCTTAAACCTTCCAGACTTCACAACAGCTACTTTTAGGCATGTTGTTGGACAGCCAAAGTCTCCCCAATACTGTTTTACCCAAACCCTGTTTTCAAACTCGTTTACTCCGAAGCTTTTCTCGTCGTGCCACTCCTCTTGCCAGTTCCGAACAGGCTCAGAGCTTGTTTTCGCTCCAACCTCGTAGCCAGCTGAGCCGGTACCCCAGCGTCTCCAGAGCTCACTTTCGTAGGCATTATTGCAAACCTCCTGCATGAGCGTTTTCACGCCTTCCATGTTGGCGACTTCTGGAAGTGGACCGGTACCCTTAACCGCTATTGCTTTAAGCCTCTTAGAACCCATAACAGCACCATAGCCGCCGTAGCCAGCGGCGTGAGACCACTTAGCAGCCACAACAGCCGTTCGCACTTTGTTCTCTCCAGCAGGACCAATATAGAGAATTGCCGGTTCTTTCCACTCGCCCTTTTGCGGATAGCGATTCTTCAAGAGTTCACGGCACTCCTTAGTTAAAGTAGCAACAGTTTGTTTCGCATCCAAGCCCCAAATGTGGCTAGCATCTCTAATTTCAACATCAGAATCCTTAACGAAAATGTAGCAGGGCTTCTCAGCCTCGCCGGCCACTATGATACCATCATAGCCGGCACACTTTAATTCCACGCCAAACTCCCCACCAACTGTAGAGCCAACAACACCGTTGCTCTGCGGAGACTTGCCGGAAACACAAACTCTACCGCCCGGGAAAAAGCCAGTAAGCGGTCCAGTTAAAAGCAGCAGCAAGTTTTCAGGTCCAAGTGGGTCGATGGTTTCCCATTTGTCGCCAAGCCTTTCCCAAAGGATTTTAGTGGCTAACCCCCTACCGCCAATATAATCCCTTAAAACCTCGTCACTGAATATCGCTTCCTTAAAGCTTTGGGCGGAGAGGTCAACCTCTAGGAACTTTCCAGCATAACCCCTAATCATACGTACCGCTCTCCTGCCTCACCAAAAATTTTTACAGCCAAATCTCTGGCGATCTCTTCCGGTGTTCGGGCGTAAAGCTTGTAAGAGTAGTTTCCTCTAGGCACAACTCGCAAAACATTCCAAAGTCCTTCTTGGCAGACCTTGACACATTGAGGGTCGCCACCACACAAGTCGCAGATCAAAATCTTGTTTAACACTGGGTGAAGGTGAGGGATCCTCCCTGGACAAGCCTCAATACACTTTCCACAGCCAACGCAAGCACCTGAATCTACGATGACGGCGCCTGTTTCCTTACTCACTGATAGGGCGTTAACAGGACATGCTTGAACACATGGGTAATCCTCGCATTGGGCACAAAAATGTGGAAACTCAACACCTGGAACAAGCATAAAAACTCTAATGCGAGAGGCTTCTGGCCATATACGCTTTTCATGGAAAAGCGAGCACGCTATTTCACATCTTCTACAGCCGCTACACTTTGAAAGATCTCTGGCAATCCATATGTACGACTTCTCTAACGTCAAACTCCATTAAACCTCCTCTTAATTTGGAATCCTTATTTTTTTAGGCAAATTTAAGCTTGGTGCATTCGCCGCGATCAATAAAAAGTTCTTTAAAGCTAAAGACTCTTTAGAAGAAGAGAGGTTGTGGCTTGTCGATAGCGGACGTATTTCAGCAACTTGCAGAGTGGATGAAAAATCTCTCTGTGCAGTATAACTACTTCGGCATATTCCTAATAAGCCTAATAGGTTCCATGTCTATATTTTTTCCAATACCCTACACTGTAGTCATATTTACTGTGGCTCCCTTCTTTGATCCAATATTGATTGCATTGGCTTCTGGAGCTGGCTCAGCCATAGGAGAATTTTCAGGCTATTTGCTCGGACTGGGCGGAAGAAAAATAATAAGCGCGAAGCGAAAGCGTCAAATGGAAGTCCTTGTAAAAATCTTTGGAAAATATGGTCCCATCGCAATATTTCTTTTCGCCTTAACACCGTTACCCGACGACTTGCTCTTCATTCCGCTTGGCATAATGCACTACAACCTATTGAAGGCGTTTATCCCAGCAATGGTTGGGAAAATATGCATGAGCCTGATAATTGCCTATAGCTCCCGCTACGCCATAACAATAATAGAGCAAATATTTGGAGTAGAAAGCGACTGGATAACAGCCCTAATAAGTATGATATTGGCAATAGTCCTATTAATAATAGTGCTAGCTATAATGTTCAAAATAGACTGGGAGAAGATAGCCAAAGACCTTGAAAAGGCATAACAAGGCAAAAACCTAAATTTATTAAAGCGGTTAAAGGTCATAAATTTAAATTGATGTTTGAATCACAGCCTACGCATGAATTATCCGTTGAAGAAACAGTCTCCTCAACCTTTAGGGCTTATCTTCTCAATCTTAAGCTTATTTGTCGGTGGAACAGGAGGTTTTGTAATAGGCTTCATCTTAGGACTTATCGGGGGCATACTCGGCTTAACGTGGAAACCCTCAGAAGAAGCCCCACCGCCCCGCCGGCATCATAGTTACAACGAACTTTTTATTCTTTCCTTGAAACTTCCTCAACTTTCATAAGCTAAAAGTGCAACGTAAGTAAATATAAATATATAATGACCTTAAAACTATCTGGCAAATTTCGGACGCAAATTGTAAGGGAAGAAATATTATATTTTTAATCAACAGCCGCTCTGCCGTATATGTGTTATCTAAAAGGTTTTGGCGCTGGAAAAAGACAATTACCTCAATTTAATTTTCTCAAGAACCTCGGTGTTTGCTATATTTAGAGGCTTTTTCCCCATAAAGAATCTTACCATATCCTCTGCTACCATCATATCCATATTATTCATTGCCTCCCGCGTATAGGAAGCAATATGGGGAGAAGCGACAACGTTATCTAGCTTAAATAGAGGAAAATCAGTGCCTGGTGGTTCCTTACTATATACGTCAACAGCAGCGCCTGCGATTTTTCCTTCTAATAAAGCTTTGTAGAGGGCTTCTTCATTTATAAGAGGCCCCCTCGCAGTGTTTATGAGATAAGCTGTTTTCTTCATGATGTTTAATTCTTTTTCTCCAATAATACCTCGAGTCTCGTCCGTTAAAGCTAAATGAATAGTCACGAAGTCCGACTCTCTTAGTAAAGTTTCAAGATCAACGTA
>JAWCQV010000099.1:0-3310 GCA_038869575.1 Bathyarchaeia archaeon
GGCTCGATTGGGAGGGCAGCTGCAATTTTTGGTGTTAAAGAGCTAATAATTTACAAGGATGAACTAAAGTCAGACCAGAAGGCAGACATGGATTTAATCGCAACGCTGCTAAGCTACATGGAAACTCCGCAGTATTTGCGCAAGAAACTTTTCAAGTTGAAACCTGAATTGCGTTATGCTGGCATCCTCCCACCTTTAAGAACACCGCATCATCCCTTAAGCAAAAAAGCAAAAGAACTAAAAGTAGGCGAATACAGGGAAGGCGTTACGGTGGCAAAATCTGGAAAAAATACTTTTGTGGATATAGGAGTGGATAAACCCGCTTTAATATCTAATGTGCGCTTGCCCCTTGAGAAGCGGGTGACCGTGAAAATAACTGGAGTAAACAAATATGTTATGGCAAACCTTGCCAGTCGCAGCGAGGTTCCCTACTACTGGGGATATAATGTAACTTTATGGGATGGCTCCTTTGGAAGATTGTTGGCGAAGAGGCTGTTTGATTTAAAAATAGCCACATCGAAGTATGGCATCTTCTTTCCAGATGCTGTCGGGAAAATTGCTGAGAGATGGAAGAAATCTGAAAAAATACTTATCGCTTTCGGATCGCCGACAAAGGGATTATATGAAATAGCTAAGCAGGAGGGGTTAAACCTTGATCGAATCGTTGATTTCGTCGTTAATACCATTCCTGATCAGTTGACGGAAACAGTGCGAACTGAAGAGGCACTTATTGCTTCTTTGGCAGTTTTTAACTGCACTTTTGGGTTTAAGGTTTAAATGTCTGTTTGGCCTATTTGCGTTCATGTACTTTGACATTGCCATGCCACTGACACTTTTTGCTGTCACATTGGTAGCAACGTTTCTTAATGATAAAGTTGAGAGAAAACTGAAGATGACTTTTGAGGAAAGGGAATTCGGCGTTAAAGATGCTGTTATGCTTGTAGCCGCAATAAGCTTAGCCGTTTCGCTCATGGTTTTTATCCCACAAGTGGCTGTTATGACAATATTTCTGTTCGCCTATGCATCACTACTCTTTATGTTCACTTACATCTTTTCAGAATTTAAAAAAATTAAAGCCCAACTTTTCTGCGCAGCATCTCTGGCGGTTAGCTTTATAGCGGCAACTATCAGCCTCTTCAGTTTGGATGCGTTGAGGGGATTATCCGCTTATGGGGCTGCACCATTTTTCAGTCTATTCGGCTTTTCTTTTGTAGCTCTAACCTATGAGGAGACGAGGACGAAGGGTGTGCGGCGTTGGTATTTGGCCATCTTACCATCTGCCCTGTTTATAATCCTCTACGTTTTTTACAGCAAAAGTCCGATATGGTTTCCGTACCTTCTTAATATGTACGGGATAATTTTTGCAATTTTAATAATTCTCTATCTAGGAGCACTTTTCACGTGGAAAACAGCACTAATTTTCGTTGGGCTTCTGACAGCCGCAGATATTGTACTTGTTCTTGTAACGGGGACGATGGTTTCAGCGGCAACACACGTTACCGCACTGCGGCTTCCGGTACTTGTTACTTTGCCCGCGATCCCTGAGATAACTACTCGTTGGGGCGTACTTTACATATCACTTGGTTTAGGCGACTTTTTCTTCGCTGGTCTTATAGCGGTACAAACCTTCAAGAAGTACGGACGCCAACTTGCGGTTCTGTCAGCGGCTGCTATGGCAGTGTCTTTTTCCATTTTTGAGGCATTAATACTGAACTTCAACTTTAGGGCTTTTCCTGGAACCCTAATGATTATTTGCGGCTGGCTACCCCTTATATTATTTAAAGTCGTGAAAAACGGAAAATATACAGCGTAAACATGAATCTTATAGCTCTTCTTCAGTTATTACTTTAATCCCATGCCTTTTGAGTAGCGCTGCGGTGATTCCATCGCCTTTTATAATTTTGCCAGAAAATGTGCCATTGTAGATGCGCCCACTGCCACATGAGGGGCTCCCTTGTTTCAAAACAGCCTCCCTTACGCCAAATAACTTTGCAATTTTCAAAACTTCTTCAGCTCCGCGTCTGAAGTTTTCTGTTACATCTCTTCCAGACCTAGTGATTACTCTTCCATCTCTAATTTCCGCTGTCTCCCTTGGTGTTGGTAAGCCGCCGAGCTGTTCTGGACATACAGGTATGAGAGGTTCCTTTTTCAGTAGCATAATAACTTTTTCGTTTAGAGCGTCCCTACCATCGTATCTGCATTTTATTCCTAACAAACAAGCGCTACAGAGCTTCATAAAGGGTTGTTATTTTATGCAGTTTATATCCGTTACTAGGCTTCTTTAAGTATGATTCTTGTATTCTGCAAAATAAAAGAGCATACTAGCCAAAGAGTGCTCCAAGACCCTCAAGCGCTGCTTCTTCTCTGGCTTTCTCCTCTTCTTCCTTCTTTTTCTTCTCTTCTTCTTTTGGTTTGGCTTCCGCTGTTGGCGCTGCTGCTGTTGTTGCAGTAACTGGTGCTGCCATCATTGTTGGTGCTGACTTTATAACTTCGTCTATGTTGACTTCTGCTAGTGAGGCAACTAAGGCTTTAACTCTGACGGCGTCGACATTTATTCCAGCGGCTGTTAAAACTTGGGTTAGGTTTTCTTCGTTTATCTGTTTTCCAGCTTTGTGGAGGAGCATTGCAGCGTAAATGTATTCCATACCTTTTTCACCTCTACTTAAACTATTTTAACTTTGTTTGGTTTCTCCTTCCAAATTGGGAATTCTCATACTTAAGCTTAACATTTCTGCGTAAGCCTTTCTAATAAGGTCTTTTATTGTTTCCCTTGTTGGTATAGCTGCCCCTAACGAGAGGGCATATGCTTCTTGATGGGTGACTTGGATTAGGATTTGTATGTTTTCTTTTGTTGGATAGGCCACACTTATTGACAGCTTAAAGGCATCAGCGTGGGCAGCCTCAAACTGTTTCTTGGTTCCTTCTAAATCTATCTTTAGCTGTTCTCCTTCTATGATTAAGCCTTCGTCGTATACAGCCTTCATTACGAGTCCTGCTTCAACAGGTTTTATCCCAAGCTTCGACAAAACGCTTGCAAGCCTGTCAGATATCGCTTCGCCCTTACGAGCCACTAAAGTGTCCTTTGTTATCCATACACTTCCAGCCTCAATTCTCGTCGGCAAACCCACGGCGTTCAACTGACTTATTATAGGTCCCGGGGGCTGTCCAGTGTTTCCTGCTGGAACTATAACGTCAAAGGAAGCTATATCTCCGGCCTTCGCTGTTATGCGAACCTTTACCTTCTCAAGGAGCCACGCCAGCTTAAATGGGTTGAGATTTGTGAAGAGGAAAACATTTGGCCCTGTTAAGT
>JAWCQV010000100.1:0-3260 GCA_038869575.1 Bathyarchaeia archaeon
ACCGGAATTGATAAACAAGATAACGTAAGCCAGAACAAAGCGAAAAGCGGAAACCTCGCGCACACTTTTGATGAATGGTTAGAAATGAAAACTTTTTAGCTTTGCTTACCAACTAATTATGTGGGGATTGAGTTGAGGAAACCATTGTATTTAATGCTGACGGGCATTGTTTTATTGGCTTTGTTTTCAGCTGCGCTTTATGCTTTTGCCTCTGAACAACAAGCGCGCCTAATGATTGTTGAGTGGTATGGTGAGAGGCAGGCTATCCTCTATTCCATACCTCCTGAGGACGATTCCATGACGAATCCTGATTATAAGCTTCTCACATTCTGGTGGCATACAACAATTAAGTATTGGGTTAACCCCAAAAACAGATATGGCTTCTCAACATCAGCGGTCGTAGCAACGATAACCACAGCGGCTGAAACATGGGATGCAAATACAAGCTTTGAGCTGTTTATTTACCAAGGCACAACCCGGAGAAGCGCCGGCTATCGCGACGGATACAACGTTGTAGCCTGGGGGCTATATTCGAACCCTAATGCAATTGCGGTCACCTACATCTGGTATTCTGGAGAATCAATACTCGAAACCGACACCCGCATGAACACGCTGTTTAGCTGGAGCCTAACTGGGGAAGCTGGAAAAATGGATGTGCAGAACATTATGACGCATGAGTTTGGGCACTGGTGCGGCCTGGCCGACTTGTATGACGACAAAGATTATTGGCTCACGATGTATGGTTATGCAGGCTATGGTGAAACATACAAGAGAACACTTGGACTGGGCGACATCCTCGGACTACAAGCGAGATACGGAGAGTAACTTCCTCTCTTTTTATTAAAACTGGAAAGTTAGTGACGTTAGTATTTTACGCTAATATTGCTTCCAAAATCTAAAAAAAGAGGGTGTTATTTCTTCTTTAACATCGAAATGAAGGCGTCTATGGGTATGGCGGGCAAGCTTGTTATTTTTACTGTCCCGCGGGATCCGAGCTCCACCGATATTCTGGCAACTGCTTCATTGTCTGGTGCTTCTACAATGTTGACGAAGTCGTAGGGTCCCAAAACCGCCCATTGCTGAATAACCTTAGCGCCGAAAGCCTCTATTTCCTTGTTAACTTCCTTGATCCTTTCGGGCCTTTCCTTAATTGTCTTTCTACCTTCTGCTGTAAGCTCAGAGAGAAGAATGTAGGTCGGCAAAATTTCACCCAAATCTAATATCGTTTAAACAATTTTAATTTTTTCGGTTGATGACGTAGGCTAAACATAGAGGAAGCTTTATTCTATTGGAATTGTTTCCCAAGAACCCCCACGCCTTCTTGGCAATCTAATTCTTATTTGGCCTTCCCTAAACTCCACTTTAACATCCTCTTTCTTAACATCCCTTGGAATCCTGAATGTTAGAATTATCTCGTCAGCCGTCCTATCCACATCAACTAAGCCGAACTCCCACCACTCAGGCATCCAAAAGCCAAAGCCAAAGGGCCCAAACCTATAATAATGATGAGGCAAACCACCCACCCCCAAAACAAAAGGGGAATCCACTAAAAGAAAAATTTTACCTTAAATGCGTCCAATTATTAGAAACAGTTCATTGGGGGGTTGAACCGGCGACCTCAAGCCTTATTTGCTGTGAAATTGTTCATTCAGAGTTGGGGAGCTTAGAGTTCTGTCTGTAGGAGCCCTCGTTGTTTGGGTAACCATACTACAAACCTATTACATAGCAAAAATCAGAAAAAGACTGGGGTAAAAGTGAGAATTGTTGAGCACCAACGTTGAAGGTCTTGTTAAAATAAAGACGTTTGGAAATATTAACCAAAACACTGTGAAAAAGTTACTTGACATTATTGTTGAGTGTTATGAAAGGTTAGGTCCACCCATGACATATTCAGTTGACCTAAACATTTTTGAAGTTTCAGAAGGCTCAGGATTTTTCGCTTCTCACAATGCTTTACATGGGAAACCTACAATAAACATTTATTTGGACAGGATTTCAGGTTTGCCATCAAATGTTGTTGTAGGCGGTATTAGACGTCAGGCAGCCCATTCCATCCTCCACGGCTCGCCAGAATATTACAAAATTAGGTTTCCAGACGAGTTGAAGCAAGCCATATACGATTTTGGTTTGACTGAAAGTTTCGGGTTGGAAATCCTTTATGGAACTGCCATGGCGGCTAAAGAATACAGCGTAACAAAGTTCCTTGTTGATGGCGGATTCGTTGAGGATCAAATAGCTTACATTAAATTTATGCTCCAACCCACAGCTGAAGAGTCCCAAGCATGGGACATTGCCAAACTAAATCCATTAGCCAGAATAATTTACCTCGTCATGATTATCCGAGACGTTTCCTGCGCCATCCCCATGCTTGAAGATTCAAAGCTCGGAGCCGAAATCCAAGAATGCTTAGATAAAAAAGTTGGGCACCTGCC
Source organism: Bathyarchaeia archaeon (assembly GCA_038869575.1). Classification (GTDB taxonomy): domain Archaea; phylum Thermoproteota; class Bathyarchaeia; order Bathyarchaeales; family Bathycorpusculaceae; genus JAGTQI01. The sequence continues at coordinate 2,433 of JAWCQV010000100.1, forward strand.
AACAAGCTACAAGTCGACAATACAGAAAATAATAGGCGAAATGATCCAAAAGTTTTCAGAAGACACCTTTCAGAATATAAACCTCCTAACAAAGGCTATTGTTGAAGACATAATCAGGAAAGAGTTAGAATTTTTATAAAGAAGAAAAGAACCATTAAACATTGGAGAAGGATGAGCAGAGCAGTTTTAGACGCTATATTAAATGCAATGCAAGTGTGGCTGAATGAAATCGACAGAGAACAGCTATACAACGAGCTTCTCACCTACTTTGGGCTGGTAGGCGCGTTAAACGAGTGTCAAGCCTTAGAATATGCTTGGCGAGACCCATACAACAAACGCGAAATAGAAGAATTCATAAAAGCGTGGTTAAGAAGAAAACGTAGAAAAGAAATAGAATCCATAACAGGAATAGTTTGAAACTTGCACGTTCTGCGGCGGTTCAAGTTTTTCTCCATATGTTGTATGGGCATTGGTTCCAGTAGTATGGGCTGACAAAAGTCTTCTCCCAATAAAGTATATCAAATTTTTGTATGCCTAATGGGCATGATTGAGATTTGTTACGAGCTAAAAGACGTTACAAACATCGTCATTGGTTCAGAAATGTTTGTTCCAGGGTATGGTTGGCCCATACAAAACTTTGACGTGTAGGGGTAAGTAAGGGCAATGTAGGTATCTAAGGGCCATCCTCACAATATTTAGAGGACCTTCTGGGACTGTCTCGGTATTAATGCCAACAGCTCATACCCATTCAATCTTGACAAGATTTCAAGCCCAAAACGAAAAATCAACCCAAAAACATCCCAAAGCAAACGTTTTCTATTAGTGAAG
>JAWCQV010000101.1:0-3243 GCA_038869575.1 Bathyarchaeia archaeon
ACGTATAAAGTGCCCCCAAACTATGGTGATTACGCTGAAACTTTTCCAGACCGTGTAAAAAAGGATGAAGTGGGTAAACCCGTCGACTTGACAAAGGCCTATGAACTTAGCAAAAAGTATGGAGAAAAAATTAGGGTTTATCCAGCGTCCATGGAGCTTCGCGGCGGCGAAACATACGCCTTAAAATCGAGGGCTGTGGGGGTTTTAGGCATAGGCCCAGATATTGAAACTGCCAGAGAGATTTCTTTGGAAGGCATAAACGCCATAAAAGGCGGCGCCCTCTGGCATAGAACAGACATAGCCTCAAAACAGCACATAGAAAAAAGCATACGCCACATGGAGGCGCTTAGAAAACGCAAATGAGAAAGGCTTTCGTTTCAGACTGCGAAGGCCCAGTATCAAAAAACGACAACGCCTTCGAATTAACAGCACATTATGTCCCCAATGGAGAACACTTATTCACGGTCATAAGCCGATATGACGATGTGCTCGCAGATATCCAAAAAAGACCCGGATACAAGGCTGGCGACACCCTTAAGCTCATACTTCCCTTTCTTAAGGCGTATGGTGTCACAGACAGGAAAATGCAGAGTTTTTCAGCAAAAACCCTGATTCTCATATCAAACGTTAATGAGGCTTTGCGCCATATTAGGACGATGGCTCCAGCCTTCATTGTCAGCACAAGCTACGAACATTACATAAAGGCTTTGTGCCGCGCAATAAACTTTCCATACGAGAACACTTACTGCACAAAAGTCAGCATCGACAAATATGAACTAAGCCAAGAGGAAAAAACTAAGCTTAGGAGGTTGGCTGAGGAAATCGCCGAAATGCCCATCATTGAAATTCCGTCTGGAGCAAAATCAATAGAAGATTTGTCAGAGGAGCATAGAAAAGTTGTCCAGCGGCTGGACGAAATTTTCTGGAACGAAATAAGCTACATGAAAATTGGAAGAATCCTCGACGAGGTTAACCCAATAGGAGGACGGGAAAAGGCGGGCGCGGTGGAGCACGCAGCCCAAAGCCTAGAAATAGGCTTAGAAGATGTAATGTATGTTGGCGACAGCATAACAGACGTTGAAGCCTTCAACCTCGTAAGGGCGCACGGCGGATTGGCAGTTTCTTTTAATGGAAACAGGTACGCCATAAGAAGCTCTGAAATAGCAATATTATCCGAAAGCAGCCTAACAACAGCCATAATTGCAGAACTCTTCATACTTTTTGGAAAAAGCGAAGTTTTGAGGGCTGTGGAAAACTGGAGCCGCGAAACATTGGAGAAAAGCCACGTAAACAAGGCTGTGCTCAAAAAATTCTTCAGTCTATACCCTGAAAATCTGCCGAAAGTTGAGAGAATAACAGGCGAAAACATTGAGGCACTAGCAAGGGAAAGCGAAGAGTTTAGGAAAAAAGTCAGAGGCGAAGCAGTTGGGAGGCTAGGATAAAATGGTTAAAGAAGACCTTATAGAAGACACTTACGCAGAAGCCTTTAGGGGAATATTCTGCCGGGTAATAGTAACAGCGGACGATGAAGAGACATTGCGGAGGGCGGCTGAAGACGCCACGGCAACGCCGTCCATAGTTATTGGAAGAATTGAAGGCGGAATAGAAAAGTGGCTAAGCGAAGAGGAAACGCCAGACGGGCGTAAGGGCGCGGTGCTCCAGTTTTGGGGAGAATTAAATCCAAAGAAAGCCCTTTCAGAGTCGGTTAAGAAGTTTGAGGTGGAGCTTTCCTACAGGATACGTCAAGACATTCTTGTTAAGCCTTTCACAGCGGTTTTTGACGCCCTTCCAAGGGCTGAGGGGAAAATGGACATGATGGAGAGGGTTGGGCACTGCGGAGACGGCTACGAGTGGGAGGAGGAACGCTACGGCCGAAACGTTATAGTTGTGCCCATAATGGTTCCAGACTTCATAATAGAACGGAGCTTAGGCTATGCACAGGGAATCATGGGAGCCAACTTCTGGATAATGTGCAAAACCAGAGAAGCCGTTAAAGAAGTAGGAGAAAAAGCCTTAAGGGCTATACATGAAGTTGAAGGTGTTGTCACACCTTTTGACATTTGCTCGGCTGGTTCAAAGCCTGAAACCCGTTTCCCATGGATAGGCCCCACAACAAACCACCCCTACTGTCCGTCGCTTAAGAGGCAACTTGGCAGCGAATCCAAGGTTCCAGAAGGCGTGAAATACATTCCAGAAATTGTGATTAACGGCTTGTCGCTTCAGGCGGTGAAGAAGGCCATGAAAGCCGGTATAGAGGCAGCCTTAAACATCGAAGGCGTAGCCAAAATCTCAGCGGGCAACTACGGCGGAAAACTAGGCGAATACAAGATTTATTTGCGGGAGCTTTTCCATGAAACGCTTTGACGTAGTGGGCTTCGGCGCCCTAAACGTGGACAAACTTTACAAAGTCAACAAGATAGCTGGTCCGGAAGAGGAAGGCTTCGTAATTGACTTTAAGGAGGAATGCGGAGGCTCAGCAGCCAACACCATCGTGGGCTTAGCGAGACTGGGCTGCAGGGGCGGCTTCATTGGAAAAGTCGCCAGTGACAGGGAAGGCAAAATGCTGATTGAGGATTTCCGCAGAGAAGGCGTAAACACCGAAGGCATTATATGCGCAAAGGCTGGAAGAAGCGGCACCGTAATGGGATTTGTAGACGAAAAAGGCGAAAGAGCATTATATGTGGACCCAGGTGTAAACGACACAATAGAGCTAAAAGAAGTAGACATGGAATACGCCTCCAACACAGAGTTTCTACACCTGACATCCTTTGTTGGCGAAAAATCTTTCGAAACTCAAGAAAAAATCGTGGAAAACCTTCCAGAAAACGTGAAAGTTAGCCTAGACCCAGGGGCATTATACGCGGATAAAGGGATAAAGAAACTAAGCCAAATAATTAAAAGAAGCCATGTTATAATGCCAAATGCCATGGAGCTTGCGCGCCTAACCAAAGAGGAAGATTACACGGTTGGTGCTGAGAAGCTGCTTAAAATGGGCGTTAAAGTTGTGGCAGTTAAGCTTGGCAGCAAAGGCTGCTACGTCACAGACGGCAGCGAAAGCCACCACATAAAGGCTTTCAAGGTGTCCGTCGTCGACACCACTGGCGCTGGAGACGCTTTCTGCGCCGGATTCCTTTACGGCTTGATAAGTGGAAAAAGCCTATACGATTGTGGGAGAATTGGCAATTTTGTGGCTTCACGTTGCATAATGAAGCTGGGCGCCCGCTCTGGGCTTCCCCGCCTTAA
>JAWCQV010000102.1:0-3239 GCA_038869575.1 Bathyarchaeia archaeon
CGAAAAAGGTTATCATTGACCACGTTAAAAGCGTAGTGGGCGAATGAGCTTTAGAGGACGTATTCCGGTTTTTCCTCTATTTTCGCTCCATAAACCGTCAGGTTGACTAGACTCGCGATAATGGCTTCTTCAGGTTTAATCCTCTCTGAAAGTGCGACCTTTTTTATGTCGTCCCAGAGGCTTCGCTTGATCCTGATTTTCAGGTTTACAAAGCGTCCTTCGCTTTCAACATCCAATATTCCCTCTCCAACATACAATGGCGGCGGCTTCTCTCCAGCGTGAACCCTGCTTATATGGATGTTTAAAGCCCTAACGGAAGTGAATAAGCGCTGGCAGCGTTCGCAGACAAACTTCTTTTTACTGGCAAACTCATCCAATGTTGTCTGCCTCAACGCCCACCACCCTAAACACCTTTCCGTCCATTGACAGTTCCCATTCTCTTTGAAGGAACCCGTCTGCAATTAAGGCTCCTATTCTATCGTCGACTGCGCGCCTATCCGTAACGCGTGAAACCTTTCTAATTATGCCTTCAAGCATCTGTTTAGGGATGGAGCCTCCAGGCTCAACCCTTTCAAGGATAGCCCTCTTCAACTCTGGAAGCTCGTTGAAGGCCTTTCGCGAAAGACCTGCATTGTTTATGTGTGTGCGTGCAGGCTTTTCCTTCAAATAATGCCTAAGCGCCTCGGTCAGCTCCTCCCCAAGGGCGCCGTGAAGCTTCTTGTGTTTAGCCAACACATAATCCTTAAACTCAAACCAAACATCATCATCCCTTATCTTAACAGTGACCACTATACCCATTTAGACAAAGCCCTCCATGCACTTCTAAATAATTATTTATTTTATTATTTACAATTACATATTTATCGTTTCTTTATTATTTATTATTTACTCTGTCCATGTAGTTATATTACAAACTGCATGGAAAAAAGCTCAAAATAGGCTTCTTTTTCAAGATTTCAGCTCACACAGAGAAGACATTGACGCGTGCACGCACACACATAAAGCTCGAGCAAAAACTGAGGGTCAGCCCGTTTTCCGAAAATGTTATGAGGGGAGAAAGGAGAGTTTCTTTCGGCGATATTTTCTCATCATCCCTACTGGAAAGTTTTTAAAACCCTTTTATTTAAATTTTATTTGACCTGAAATGTTTGAAAACCTAACGTTAGCTGCGGTTGAGAACCCTGTAGTGCTGGCGTTTGTCATAGCCGTCTTACGGGTGGTTTTAGGCTACTTGGGCAACAGGTTTAGGAACAGCATGGAAAAGTTTGACGTGGGCCGTTTTGGTGAAACCCTCATGTGGTGGGAAACCTTCCTTGTGCTGATAAGCCAGTATCCTGGGCTTGGCGTTGAGGGAGCAGTAGCCGTAACGGCTGTGCTGGACGTTGTACGAACCGCCTCAAAGCTTTTGAAAGGAAAAGAATAGCCTAGCGGGTTCTCAATGGCAAAAAATGAGGACGACCCTTTAGTGGCGGAAATTAGGGAGCGTTTGGCTAGGGTTGAGGCCCGGCTTGATGGTGTGGATAATGTTTTGGCAGACATAAAAGACAGGGTTAAAAGTTTGGATAATCGTTTGTGGGCTGTCTTGGTCACCGTAATTTTGACCATTATCCTTACAATTTGGAAGTTTCTCATTGCATGAAAAGTTTCAAGAAACCTTTAGCCTTCAACGTAAATGTTTGGCGCGGTAAGGTAAAGTTTCAAGTCTGCCTCCGCAGCGCAGAAGTTTAGCCCACATGTAGGTGCATTCGCAGAATCCGCATTGGAAGGCGGTCACCCATTCCTGTTTTCCAACTTTTACCAGTTTTTCAACGGGTTTCGGCGGATAATCGTAAAGTTTCATTAGCCAGTCTGCCTTCCACAGCGACGTGCCAAAAGCATAATGTCCCTGCGGGTTTTCATAGTCTATGGCCACTGCTTCAGCCTTATCGTTTTCAAGAAGGCTTAAGGCTTCATCAACGTATTTGCTGGGCAGAATGGTGTCAACGTCCAAGTTTAGGATAAAGGGTGTTTCAGCCAAGCCGTAGCCCATTCGCCGAGCCTCCCACAGTTGGCAGTTTTGCTGGACATAAAACTTGCAGTATGAAGCTAGTGGTTCGCCTCCACCGCTATCCACAACTATGAGGGGATAAAACTGAAATAATGGCTTCATCAACTCTATGAAAAGCCGAATATTGGGCGGGTTCTTGACGGGTAAAACAATACTTAGCAGATTAGAGAGCATAAAAATCATTCCGGCCACGGGATTAAAGTGCAGGCGTCAACAAGGGCTTCTGTCCAATCTATACCGACTCCGCCGCACCTGTCGACTGTTGCTTTAAACCTTATCCCCTTGACGTCTTTCCCCGCTTCTAGAATTGCTTTCAAGTCGTGGGTAACCCATTCGCCCTGAGGGTCGCCCCTTAAATCAAGTGTTGTGGTAGTGCCATCCGTGTAGAGGATTTCAACCATCCACGTTTCCGGGGGCACAGGGTTGCAGTAGTCAGTGTTCCATTTCGTTTTAACTTCAAAAATGGCGTTGGCTCCAAAGCAGTTATGTGGAATAGGCTTAGCAAATAATTGCTGAAGCTCTCCGGTTATCCTTGGGCAGCCGATGGGGCCGATGAAGTCTGAGTCCAGCGGTCTGATACGAGCCATGTAATTTCCCTCTGGCGGCACGTTTCCCCATGCATCTTGGTTTGTTGCTTCCCATGCTGAACCCAAATCTTCATAGCATTCAAAACCGCTTTGCCACGTGTATTGCTCGCCGGTTTCAAATGGGTTGCTTGGGATATAGTCGTTGTGCACGACAACATCATCGAAAAACGCCATAACGCCCGTTGACCCTCCCACCGGATAGTTGATGCCTACTTCTGGGCCTAAAAGTGTGTCCCAATCGTATCTCCTGTTTATAATGTTCGACTTGTCAGCCACCAGAACCCCGTTTATCCACCCCCTAGCGTAGCCGTCAGGGAGCTGCACATAATCCCCCTTGTTCCAGTCGAAATATGCAGTGCATAATTTTATTCCAACCTGAAGCTGATATGCCTGGTTTCGGTTGACAATAACTCCCGTGTTTTCCTCAAACTCACCTTCAGTGGTGCGCCATACAAAGAAGAAATAGTCGGCGTCTCCAACCCTTTTTATAGCGAAGCCCCCCACGTTCTCGATGACTGATGCCAGGCGGTTAAAGATTATGTTAGAGCGGGTTGTGGTGAACTCTCCCTGCACTAGAACAAAGCCGAATACTGCAGCGTAAAAAG
>JAWCQV010000103.1:0-3197 GCA_038869575.1 Bathyarchaeia archaeon
CTTTTGCAGGCTTTCCGGGCGCTGGTTCGCGACCAAGAGCTTGAAGTTGACAAAGTGGCTGGAGTACCAGTGGAGTATTTGGAGGAGGTGGCTGACGCCATGGTTAGCTGCGATTTCGGCGCCTTGTTCTTTGGGCTTGGCTTAACAATGAGCAGTGGCAAACTGCGAAACATAGACGCGGCGCTTTCATTAGTGCGGGACTTAAACATGAGAACAAAATTTGTCATAATGCCCATGAGAGGGCACTTCAATGTTACAGGCGCTAACATGGTTTTCACTTGGCAGACAGGCTACCCTTATGCAGTGGACTTTTCCCTAGGCTATCCAAGATATAATCCAGGCGAAACCTCCGTGGTGGATGTTCTCCTCCGAAAGGAGTCAGACGCTTCTCTCATAGTGGCTTCGGATCCTATTTCAAACTTCCCAAGGAAGGCAGCTGAACACCTCGTTGAAAACCCCTTAATAGTGATTGACCCCCACATGAACGTGACTTCGCAAGTGGCTGATGTTGTTATTCCATCAGCATTTGTAGGCATCGAAGTGGAGGGAACTGCCTACCGCATGGACCATGTGCCAATTCCTTTGAAAAAAGTTGTAGACCCTCCGAGAGGCTTGCTTTCAGATGAAGAAATCTTGAGGAGAATCCTCTCAAGAGTTCGAAGTTTAAAGAAGAAGCAGGAGGCGTCATAATGGAACTTTTGATAAGGAACGGCTTCGTTTACGATCCCATAAATGGGGTTAATGGCGAAAAAATGGACATTGCAGTTAAAGATGGAAAAATCGTTGAGAAGGTCGATGAGCATAGGGCTAAGATAATTGATGCGTCAGGAATGGTTGTCATGCCAGGCGGGGTTGACATTCACAGTCACATTGCAGGTGGAAAAGTGAACTCTGGAAGACTGCTTAGGCCAGAAGATCACTTTAAAGACTTTGAGAGAAAAACGCCTCTAACAAGGTCTGGGGTGGGCTATTCTATACCATCCACTTTTACTACGGGCTATCGTTACGCAAGAATGGGTTACACAACGGTTATGGATCCAGCTATGCCTCCATTAGAAGCGAAACATACCCATGAAGAGCTAAGCGATACTCCTATAATTGATAAGGCAAGTTATCCTCTTATTGGCGATTGGTGGTTTGTTCTTGAATATCTAAGGGATGGAAAAATTGAGGAATGCGCACGGCATGTAGCTTGGATGATAAAAGCGACAAAGGGATATGCCATAAAAATTGTAAACCCAGGCGGCCTTGAGGCTTGGGGTTTTGGACGCAACGTATGCAGCATAGACGACCAAGTCCCCCATTTCGGGATAACCCCCCGCGAAATTATCCGAGGCCTATGCAAGGTAAACAAGCTTCTAAACTTGCCCCACACAATTCACGTTCATACAAATAACCTAGGTCACCCCGGAAACTACATTACCACATTGGAAACAATGAAATGCGTTGAGGATTTAGCCGACAGTGACAAGCCAGTACTGCACATAACACATTGTCAATTCTCCGCTTTTAAAGGAGATGACTGGAGAACATTGGAATCTGGAGCAGAGGAAATAGCAAAATACATCAACACCCATTCTCACGTAACCCTAGACATGGGACAAGTAATATTTACAGACACTACAACTATGACTGCTGACGGCCCCTTCCAGTACACGCTCTACATGCTAAGCGGAAATAAATGGGTAAACCACGATGTGGAAACGGAAACAAGCTCTGGAATAGTGCCCTTCCATTACCGCCCCAAAAGCGCTGTCCACGCAACCCAATGGTCCATAGGCCTTGAATTAGCCATGCTAATTAAAGATCCATGGAAAATTTTAATGACGACCGATCACCCTAACGCTGGACCTTTTATTGCTTATCCTATGATTGTAGCTTGGCTTATGAGCAGAAAAGCCAGAGAGATAACGCTTAAAAAGCTTAATCCAAAGGCAAGGAGCAGAAGCCTCCTCCCATCCATAGACCGCGAGTTAAGCTTCTACGAAATAGCCATAGTGACTAGAGCTGGCCAAGCTAAAGCGTTGGGGCTTAAAGATAAGGGTCATTTAGGAATAGGAGCGGACGCAGACATAGCCATTTACAGTCTCAACCCGGAAACCATGGATCCTTCAAGGGATTATGAAGCCATAAGTGAAGCCTTCAAGCGCGCTGCTTACACCATTAAAGGCGGGGAAGTGGTCGTTAAAAATGGCGAAGTTTTGAAGCATATGGAAGGATCCACCATGTGGCTAGATGTGAAAATATGCGAGCCTTGCGAAATAGAGGTTAGTGAGGAGATGCAGGAGCGGTTCCGGGAATACTGGACTGTTGAATATGAAAACTATCCAGTGACTGAAAATTATCTTGCAATTTCCTGTCCCATAACTGTTAAGGCTGATGTGTGATGATAAACCTATACCCTTTAAAGAATTTTAGATTTCCAGTAATAGCCAACTGCATAAATCCAGACGTTTTTCAAGGAAAAACTGTCGCAGAAATAGAGCGGTTGAAAATTTGGGAGGGCAACAAAGAGAAAACGCTTGGAGAACTATTTAAGGTTGAAGAGGTTAAAACAGAAGAAAACCCTAAAGAATTCATAGTTACGATAAATGGAGATGTGAGCAGGGTTAGACAAATAGGCAATGGCATGACAAGCGGCGAAATTGTGGTTAAAGGGGATGTGGGCATGCACTTGGGCGAGGAAATGAAGGGAGGAAAAATAACCGTTTATGGAAATGTCGGTGGATGGGCTGGCTCTATGATGAAGGGAGGAATCATCGAAATTCACGGGAACGCCGGAGACTACTTGGGCGCTCCATATCGCGGAAGCGCTCAAGGCATGAGTGGAGGAAAAATAATAGTTCACGGGAATGTGGGAGTGGATGCTGGAGCCCAGATGAAAAAGGGATTAATAAAAATTTACGGAAATGCAGGCCAGTTTGTAGGTTTCAGGATGCATGATGGAATAATATATGTGCAAAACGACTGTGAAGGAAGAGCTGGCTCATGCATGAAGGATGGAACCATTGCCATAGGCGGATTCATGGAGTCTGTTCTGCCCACTTTCACGTTTGAAGGTGTCAAAAAGAAGGTTAAGATTGAAGAAGGCGAAGTTATTGAAATGCCCTTTTACCTTTTCCTTGGAGATTTGACGGAAAATGGAAGGGGAAAACTTTACGTGGCTAAGGCGAAAAACCCCCAACTAAGCCCTTATG
>JAWCQV010000104.1:0-3179 GCA_038869575.1 Bathyarchaeia archaeon
GCTTAGATGTCCAAACCAGAGCCGCCACATGGGATTATATTAGGCGTTTAAAGAAGGAGTATGGCATGACTCTTTTCATGACCACGCATTATTTGGAGGAGGCAGACGCCCTTTGCAACCGCATAGCCATAATTGACCACGGAAAAATAGTTGTAACGGATACTCCTCAAGAGTTGAAGCATAGTTTAGGCGGCGACATAATAACTATAAGCATAAAGGAAAACGCGGATGTAAGTGAGCTCATCCGTAGCGTTGATCACGTTAAGGACGTGAGAAACGAGGACGGCGCATATCGGATTAAGGCTGAGTCTGGAGAAGTAACGGCTCCCCTTATAATTGAAGCCTTGCGGAAAAAGGGTTATACGGTGACTAGGCTTTCGCTTACGGAACCCACTTTAAATGAGGTTTACTTGGAATACACTGGGCGGGCCATGCGTGTAACAGAAGAGTCTAAGGAATCCTTTATGGCGCAGAGGATAAAACTGAGGAGGGCTAGAGGTAGATGAGCAACGTGAACGAATACCATCCAAGCATGCTTCGCGGTTTATGGGCCCTAACAGTTAGGGAACTCAAAAAGTGGCTAAAAGAACCCATAATCCTCATGATGGCCGTATTGCAGCCTGTCATCTGGATGGGCCTCTTCGGAAAAGCCATGAACTTAAACGCAATATTTTCAGCCAACAGCCTAAACAACATACCAATACCCGATGCAATTCCGATACCTGGAAATTATTTTATCCCCCCAGTTAATGGAGTTGTCTATGTCAGTGGCGCATGGATTTCACAGATGCTTCAACAAATGTTTTCCGATATTGGCACAAACGTTATGCAGAACACATTTGGCGTGACTGACTATTTCAGCTACATGGCTGTAGGCATGATATCCATGATAGTAATGTTCACAACAATGTTCAGCGGCATGTCCATAGTCTGGGATAGGCGCCTAGGCTTTTTGGAAAAAGTGCTAAGCACTCCAGTATCTCGAGCTGCAATAATCCTTTCAAAAATGCTTAATGCCGCTTTAAGAGCCATGTTTCAAGCCACAATAATTCTTGCGTTGGCAGTACTCCTAGGCTTAAAGGTTAGCTCTACTTTTACGCCGCTTAACCTGCTAGGCATATATGCTGCGGTTTTCCTCCTCTCCATGGGACTTTCAGCGCTTTTCCTAGCCCTTGCCTTAAGGTCTACTAGACATGAGACACAGATGGCGGTTGTAAACCTTATTAACATGCCTTTAATGTTTGCAAGCAACACCTTCTTTCCCATAAAAATGATGCCTGAATGGATCCAGGCCATTGCAAAGGTGAACCCTGTGAGCTATCTTACCGACGCTTTGAGACAGCTTACAGTTTTCTCGCTGGATCCTTCGGCGCTTGTAACAGATTTCATATACTTGGGCGTCTTCGCTGCAGTGCTCTCCGTCATAGGCGTGGTACTGTCATGGCGCTACTTAACCAAATAAAAAGGAGTCAGCAAAATGGCAACGATTGTTGAGGCTGTAGAACTCAAAAAGACCTATATGCTTGGCAAGGTTCCCGTTGAAGCCCTTAGAGGCGTGAACCTAAAAGTGGAAGAAGGCGAATTCCTCTCCATTTTGGGGCCTTCTGGAAGCGGCAAATCCACCCTGCTTAACTTGATAGGCGCATTAGACAAACCTACAAGCGGAAAAATCCTCATAGAAAACGTTGACATTTCAACTCTTAATGATGGTCAACTGGCCCATTTAAGGCGAAAGGTTGGCTTTGTATTCCAGTTTTTCAACCTTATTCCAAGGTTCACAGCTAGGCAAAACGTTGAGTTGCCCATGGCTATAGCTGGCTTAAACGGGGAGGAGAGGCGGAAACGCGCCGAAGAACTCTTGGAAACCGTTGGGTTAAGAGAGAGAATGAACCATAAGCCGGCAGAGCTAAGCGGAGGCGAACAACAACGTGTGGCAATAGCCAGAGCCTTAGCTAATAACCCCCGCTTCCTATTAATGGATGAGCCCACGGGGAACATTGACTCTAAAAATGCTTACGAAATAATGCAGCTCGTTAAAAAGCTGAACCGGGAAAAAGGCGTCACAATAATAATGGTTACCCACGACCAACGCCTAGCCAAAGAAGCCAACAGAACCTTACACATGCTCGACGGCGTTATAGTTCAAGAGACGGTGAACTAGAATGAGACCCAACGACATTTTTTCTTACGCCTTCAGCGCCATAAAACTGCGGAAACTCCGCGCTGGCCTAACAACCCTAGGCGTAGTCATAGGCATAGCCGCCATAGTAGCCTTACTCTCAATCACCCAAGGCTTGCAACTAGCCATAGCTGAACAACTTCAAAGAGGATTCGCAACAGATACCCTAATCGTTTCCACTGGAGGCGGATTAGGCGTGGGCGGAACAGATTCAGGCTTCAACCTTCTTGTCAATGATACGAAGACAATAAACGCCATAGAAAACGTTACCACTTCGCTGGCTATAATCCAGAGAGTCGGCTACATAAAATCTGGCGAGCAAACGCGCCGCGTCACAATAGTAGGCATTGACTATGCCGTTTACAAGGAAATTTACGGCAGCACGTTTATAGCTGAAACTGGCGAAATCCCATTAAACCCTGAAAACGACACGGTGGTTGTTGGGAAACGGGTAAGCGATCCATGGAATAACGGCACATTCTTCTGCAATGTTGGCGAAAGCGTGGAAATCCTCTGGACTAACACAACAGCGCGTCCGCTTAGAAACGAAACTTACAGAGGCCATATCGCGGCGGTGATGCAAGAAATTGGAGGCTTCAGCATAGGCGGACCATCAGACAACAGCATATACATTCCAATAGCGCAAGCTCAAAGCTTCTTTGGAACCGATAAATGTGAAATGATAATTGTAAAGTTGAAGAGCGACGATAAGGCAGTGATCGACAGCGCCGCCAAAGCCATAAGAGAGGCTTTCAGCGGCCAAGTTTCAGTGACCTCTTCAACCGCTGTTCTCAACATAATCTCCAACGTATTCTCCACCATAGAGCTTTTCCTAGCTGGAATCGCCGCCATTTCGCTTTTGGTGGCTGGAATAGGCATAATGAATATAATGATAGTCTCTTTAATGGAGCGTACAAGGGAAATAGGCATACTGAAAGCCTTAGGAATGAAAAGCCGAACAGTGCTCCTCATATTCCTAAGCGAAGCCGTCATCATAGGC
>JAWCQV010000105.1:0-3157 GCA_038869575.1 Bathyarchaeia archaeon
AAGTATGAAACCCCAATGAAGAAAGACCCTAAGAAGGCAGACAAAGAAGAGCTTGTCACATTGGTCATAGATGTTGACAAAGCTGTTAGAGGTTTCTCCAAGACAATAGTTTCCGACACCGTTAACTTTAACATAGTTGACGACAACTTAGCCTTTATAAGCTCAGAAGGCTCGGAAATCCACCAGCGAATAGTGCGATGTTTCGGAAGCGTCATGGTTGTCGCCAGGGAAAAGGGAAATATCGCATCTGCCTACGAAAGCATAGGGGAACAATCAGGCCTAGAAGTTCTGGAAAAAACACCACTAATAAATGCTGGCTTAACTGCTGCTGAACGGGCAAGCAAACTTGTTTCAGCAAAAGTGGCGCCGGCAGGATACCATCAAGTAATCCTCGAAAACCGCATTGTTGGCTTATTAGCCCACGAGGCCGTTGGACACTGTGCAGAGGCGGATCTCGTTTTCGGTGGAAGCTTTTTAGCCAACAAAATAGGCGAGAGAGTTGCCTCTGAAAAAGTCACCCTCGTTGACGATGGAAGATTTCCAAACGGTTTTGGGACTATGAAGTATGATGACGAAGGCGTCCCAACACAAAAAACCGTGATTATTGAAGAGGGCGTCTGCAAAAGTTTTCTACACTCCCGCGAGACGGCTGAACACTTCGGCGTCAACCCAACCGGAAATGCTAGGGCATGGACCTTTGAATACGACCCAATTATAAGAATGAGGAACACCTACATCGAAGCTGGCGACTACACGTTAGAAGAACTTGCAGAAGGCATAAAAGAGGGCTTCTTCCTAAAGGGGGGACTTTCCGGACAAGCCGACTTCAACGGCGAATTTATGTTTGGAACACAAGAAGCCATAAAAATAGAGAAGGGCAAATTCACCGAATCTTTACGAGGAGTTACAATAAGCGGAAACGCCTTCGAAGTCCTAAAAAACGTGGACGCTATAGGCAAAGACTTCATAATGCGTGTGGGCTTATGTGGTAAAGAACAGATAAATTATGTTGGCATGGGCGGGGCAAGCCTAAGAACCAAAGTGTTAATGGGTGGAGCCAAATGAGCCTCTTAGATTTTGCAGAATTAGCCGTTAAAACATGCGAGAGAATCGGGGCAGATGAGGCTGAAGCCTTCGTTCAAAACCAGCAGATAGTGGAAGTTGTCCTAGAAAGGGGTGAAATCCAAAATGAACGCTTCAAAACGCAGAGCGGCATAGGCATACGTGTCATAAAGGACAGAAAGCTAGGCTTCGCCTTCGCATCAAAGCTCTCAAAAGAAAGCGTTGAGGAAACATGCAGAGCCGCCATTAGCCTAGCAAAGGTTTCGGTGCCAAACCCTGAGTGGGTTTCACTTCCAACAAAGGAGAGACTTCCAAAAACCCCCAAAGGCATATTCGACCCAGAAATCGCCAACATAAGCGGAGAAAAAATGCTAAACCTCGTAATTAACGCTTATGACGCAGCGAAGGGCTATGACAGACGCGTGGATATCGACGATGGAAAGTTCTCGGCAATCCTAAACCAAATAGCGGTTGCAAATTCCCACGGAGTTGAAGCCGAAGAAAAAACAACGCGTATGGAGGGGTATTTGGTATGTGTGGCAAAGGAGCGCGGTGTAACATCTAGCATGGCGTACGAATACGACGTCTCCACGATTTTAGAGGAGTTTTCACCAGAAAAAATTGGGAAAACAGCTGCTGAGAAAGCCTTAACTTCGCTCCATCCCAAGGCAATAGAATCCTTCACTGGAAAAGTCATTTTGGACTCTGATCCAGCCTCTTTCATATTGCTTTATCCTATTATAAGCAGCGTGAACGCCGACAATGTGCAAAGGGGCAGAAGCTTATGGACTGGAAAAATAGGCGAAAAAGTGGCGTCACCGAAACTTACAGCTTTTGATGATGGTTTAATGCCGAAAGGAATAGGCTCCTTAAACTTCGACTTTGAAGGCTCCCCGAGACAAAAAACACCGATAATAACTCGTGGAAAACTTGAAGGCTTTCTACACAACTCTTATACAGCGAATAAGGAAGGGAGAAAATCAACAGGAAACGCCTACAGAGAAAGCTACACTATACTCCCATCGGTAGCAGTCTCAAACCTTGTGGTTAAGGCTGGAAAAAAGAAGTTGGAGGAACTTATAGCAGAAGTTGATAAGGGAATAATTGTCCGCCGTTTTAGCGGAAACGTTCGGCCTGACAGCGGTGAATTCTCAGGAATAGCCAAACAGGCAAGCTACATAGAAAAAGGACAAATAAAACATGCGTTAGGTGAAACCATGATTTCTGGCAACGCCTTCCAAGCATTAAAAGACTTAATCGAAATTGGATGCGAAACTCGCCCAACAGAAATCCGGGCTTATACGCCGCCAATACTCGTAGACAACATCAACATAATCTCAAAACAATAACATGCCCTTAAGCCATGTCTCAAATAAATGTCTGCAATTTCGCCGAAGAGCAGATTCAAGAACTCAAAACTTTGAAGAAACTTTGCGATACAGAGCTAGGCTGGGAACCTCCACAAGAGTATTTGGATGAGTGGGTTAAAGCGGTTCTAGGAATAAGCCGCCATGATAAAAATCTCCTCAAAATCGCATGTATTAACGGCAAAATCGTTGGCTATTGCGTTTCGGTTAAAAAGTTGCACAATTATGAAGGAGTGGTTATGGATATCACGTGGAGAACCGCGTACATATGGGACCTTTATGTTGTTAAGGAATACAGAAATAGAGGTGTTGCAACAGCCCTTATCGAAAATACAATAGCCTATTTAAAGTCTATAGGGGTTGAAAAGGTTGGCCTCCTTGTCAACTATTGGAACGAAAACGCCAAGAAACTTTTTGAAAAACTTGGTTTTAAGCTTTGGAGCTATTTCATGGTGAAAAGACTCTAAAATGACAGGAGCCAAGGCGCAAAAGCCTTTGCCAAAACCAGTACTAGGAAGGAGGAAAGCGGCACAGTAATGTTATCATCTATGGGATTTGACTCAAAATGTTCAATAAAAGAGGCGGCTGCTCCAGCTATCATTCCAGCTACACCCAAAAAGGCACCTGTAGGTATGGAGAAAAAAGCCATAGCCAAGTTCCCCCACCAGGACTTCGTCCTCCTTTTATAAAGAATGTTCCGCACGATGCCAGTCACGGCATCCCCAACA
>JAWCQV010000106.1:0-3151 GCA_038869575.1 Bathyarchaeia archaeon
TATCTAACATCGGATTTTTGTTTTTAAGCTTTTCAGACAACAGTACCTCAACGAAATTCATTGCTTTCGAAGCCCTCTCCGCTCTAATACTAAGATTAAAGTTTTAATTAAGCTTTATTTATGGTTGCTTCTATAACATTCTTAAGTAATTTTCAACTATATTGCGTGTCCCGTAATATTCTTTAATCAAGAAAATTTGGGAGCTCGCAGATGTCCTTAATGATTAGGTCAGGCTTCTCCCTTTCCAACTCTTCCCTGGCGAATATTCCTGATAAAACGGCAACTGTTTTGGCTCCGGCGTTCTTTCCAGCCTTAATGTCTGTGGTGGAATCGCCTACAATGGCACATTCGCTAACGTCAACGCTTAATTTTTTGGCACAGTCATCCAACGCTTTTGGGGAGGGCTTTGGAAACTGCGTGTTTAATGCAGTCACAACGCATTGGAAATATCTGGCTAAGCCTACCTTCTCAAGCCATTTTTCGATACTTTCACATGGGACATAACGCATTGTTAACAGCGCAAGCCTAGCTTTTCCTGAAAGTGTTTTAAGAGTTTTCTGCGTGTTTGGCAGCAACTTTGCCTTGTTTTCCGCAACCCTGTAATAAGCCTTTAGATAGGCTTTTAGAAATTCCTCAATGTTTACTCTTGGTAATAAGTCCTTTATTGGTAGGTTCTGCTCCAATCTCCTCGGAATCTCTAAAACCAAGCTTGGGCTAAACTTTTTTACATCAAACTTTTCTAGAGCTTTTGCTAATGCCTCACGGTATGCCTCTCGCGAATCAACGAGCGTGCCATCCAAGTCAATAATTATTCCCTTAACTTTTAGCTTCATATTTTCTCCTCTTTTGCCAATCCCCAAGCCCTATTGTTTCGATAAGTTTTTATCTATGGTCTATTGTCTAAAAGGGTGCTCACTAAGATATAAAAGGTTGAAGGTTTGGAGTATTAAGCTATGGTTAGGAAGGCGCGGATACGCTTAACAAGTACAGATTACAGAAAGCTTGAAGAAGTATGCCAAGAGCTTAAGGCAATAGCTGAAAAGACAGGGGTGAAAATGACAGGACCTATTCCGCTGCCAACTAAGAGGCTTAAAGTTCCAGTTTTGAAGTCTCCATGCGGGGAGGGGACAGCCACGTGGGACAAGTGGGAGCTACGCATTCACAAACGTCTAGTAGACATTGACGCTGAAGAACGCGCTATGAGGCGGATTATGCGTATCCGTGTCCCCGAAGAAGTTCATGTGACAATTGAACTCCTTTAGTTTTAGCACGCAATATTGCCTTTACAAGAGTAGGAAAGACGCTATGGTTAGCAGTAGGCTTGTTGCAAAGGCAGAAGCCCAAACTTCCTTGTTCCAAAGGAAAATCTTGAAGCCGTCAAGCATTCCGAAGGGGATTAAGTTGAGGAGGGCTATCCAAGCGTTTATCGCGAAACCTAAAAGGAGCAAGTATGCAAAGTTGCCCTCTTGAATAGAAAACGCTGCCAAGAGAAATACTATGGACAAGGATATATTTGTTAATGGACCGGCTATAGAGATTTTCCCGATGTCTCTTTTGCCGGTTAGTCCTGATATGACCACTGCTCCGGGCGATATAATCTTGAAGAGTGGTGAAATGATGGATATGGCTGTTAATATTAAGCCAAAGAGCATTATTCTGAATTCTGCCCATAAACCGCGCTTTTGAGCTGTGAATTTGTGAGCTAACTCGTGTATTAAAAAGGAGATCGTTACTATTGCCCCGAATGGGAACAACATGAGAACGCCTCCAACTTTTTGGATTACTTTTGGCGACATTCCTAGAGATAGTCCTATACCTAAAACAAGCAGCGTCGCTAAGGCCAAATGCTTAACTTCCTTAGCGCTGAAGTAAATTTTTCTTCTGGCCTCTACCGGGATATATGTAACTGAATATTCTAAAGGCTTCCACGTCTGTGAACCTCGTATCTGCTCTTCCTTTACTGGGGCTCGTGCTGATTCTATTTTTGGGCATTCATGGTTTTCTGGTAGGCGATGCTCAGTACAGAAGTATCCTCCACAATAGGGACACTTAAACGGCAGAACGGTTTCTTTTGCACATTTCTGGCACTTCATTTTGGAACGCCTTTAACCCCTTAAACGGGCTTTTTGCTCTTTATATGTTTCTATTTGCGCTGGTTAAACGTTAATAGGGGTACACAGTCAAGTTAGTATGGAAGGGTGGAGAAAGCGTGAAGGCTTTCAGTTTCGTTCACGCCGCAGACTTACATTTGGGCTATTCCCAGTACGGTCTAGAAGTGAGGCGTGAAGACTTTGACAAGGCGTTTAAGGAGCTAGTTGACAAAACCCTTGAACTAAAACCATTATTCCTCGTAATCGCCGGAGACCTTTTCCACAATGCCAGACCGTCCAACGTCACGTTGGAAAATGCCATAAAGAATTTTAGCAGGTTGCGGGAGGCTGGCATTCAAGTGCTGGTTGTTGATGGCTCCCATGACTCTGCGCCAAACGTTATCACAAGCACTATTCTTAATCCGTTGGACAGTGCCGGACTCATCTATTATCTGCCAAGGCATGAAGGGGCGTGCTGGCGAAAACCAGATTACTGTTACGTTTACGGAGTGCCCAACTATCGGACTAGACGTAAAACTGAGGAGATGCTTCCAGCCTTTATGGAACAGAACAAGCCAACACTAGACCCTTCACTTTTCAACATTTTTGTTTTCCACATGGCGCTGGATATTCCAGAGGTTAATCCACCCTATATAGAGGCTGAAGCCCCTGTTGAGCTAATACCAGAAGGCTTTAATTATTATGCAGCTGGGCATGTTCATAAACCATATGTAGGGAAACTCAAAACCGGATTGCTGGCTTACCCTGGAAGCACCGAAACAATAAATTATGATGAAGCTGGGAACGCGAAGGGCTTTTACTATGTTGAGGTGGACGAAAAAGGGGAAGCTAATCCGCAGTTTATAAAACTAGAGTCTCCTCGCAAGTTTGTTGTTTTAGAGCAGGATTTCACTGGCGTTACAACGTCGAAGATTACAGAGCTCGCCGTCCAACTTGTGAAAGGCGCTGACGAGGAAGGCGCTGTACTTATTCCGGTTTTGCGTGGCGTCCTGCCAGTTGAGGCTAGCCGTGCAGAAGTCGATGTCGCCCAAATTCGTAGC
>JAWCQV010000107.1:0-3059 GCA_038869575.1 Bathyarchaeia archaeon
CATATTTAACTAACTTATGAAGCGTTAATATAGATTCAAAATCCATATTTCAAAAATTATGGAACATAAAGTTGAAGTGAATGGACGTGAATTCCCTCAAATCTCCTAACAATGCGGATTCGGGGGCAAATGTGATTTTCCAAAACTAAAGCTAATTATTTTAAAAAGGTAAAGTTAATGGTTTAGTGGATATTATGCCTAGATTCGTAGTTCAGCGCCATCATGCAACACATTTACATTACGATTTTAGGCTTGAAATGGATGGTGTTTTGAAAAGCTGGGCTGTTCCAAAAGAGCCGCCGACACAGCCGGGAGTTAAGAGACTGGCGGTGATGGTTGAGGATCATCCGCTAAGCTATATAGACTTTGAAGGCACGATACCTGAGGGAATGTACGGTGCTGGAAAGGTGGAAATATGGGACAAAGGCACGTGTACCATAAAGAGTAGAGGTGCCAATAAAATAGAGTTCACATTATATGGTGAAAAATTGAAGGGAGATTATGCCCTTATACTGTTTAAGGGAGGTAAAAACTGGCTTTTGATAAAAAAGAAAGCACGCAGTTAGCGATTAATGATGATCTCTCGTAATGTTAACCAATATTTTTCGCCATAAAATTCTTGAAGGTTAAAATGCTTAAAGATAAACAAGCTGAATGGGGTGTTCGAATGCTCAAGTTTGAAACTGTAAAAATTGAGGTGCCAAAAGACTGCAACGTGATTTTGGGCATGGCTCATTTCATAAAAACCGTTGAGGATCTATACGAAGCTTTAGTTAATGCGGTTCCAAACATAAAATTTGGAATAGGTTTCTGTGAAAGCTCCGGGCCATGCCTCGTTAGGCATGAGGGAAACGACGAGGAGTTGAGGCAGCTTGCAGCGAGAAAAGCCTTTGAACTCGCCTGCGGTCACAGCTTCATAGTCTTCATAAAGAATGCCTACCCAATAAACGTTTTAGACTATGTTAGAAAAGTGCCGGAGGTCTGCACGATTTACGCCGCCACTGCCAATCCATTAGAAGTTGTAGTTGCCGAAACAAACCAGGGCAGAGGAATTGTTGGCGTCATAGACGGTTTCAAAAGTAGAGGGATAGAGGCAGAAGATGATATTAAGGCTAGGAAAGATTTTCTGCGAAAAATAGGATATAAACTTGGCTAAAATGGTCTTGCAGGGTGGAATTGGAAAGGTTTGAATATTAACGCCTATTTTTGCCAATATTTAGAGGCTCTTTATCATGGGGCTACTAATTCTTGAATTTCAAAAGATACTTTCTCTTTCATTCTTTCAGCGGCATATGCAGCCAACACTTTAAATTGTTTTTCTGTTAAAATGTTGCGCGCCCTTGAGAGGATGTCGAGGCAAATTTCTTTAAAAACAAGATCAGCGCACCTCATTTTTGCGTCGTCGATTAGTTCCTTGCACGCTTTAAGGATTTGACTGTTCAAGACAATTCCACCCTGCAAGCTATAGTTAACCATAAAACATTAAAACGCTTATGAATTCGGAAGAAATATTCAAAATACTAATTTTAAAGCTCTTAACTTTTTAGCAAGAGTGTTATAAGGACCGAAGCCAACATAACAGCTGTGAAACTTAGATGAGAAGCGTGGGCAAGGGCGAAATCTATTTTATAGGGGTTGTTGAAAAAGCCGGGGAAGAGGAAGCCAAGATAAGAATTTTCTCGGAGTTTTGCAATGGGCTTACTGGCGTGGAGGAATTCTCTCACTTAATTGTTTTATACTGGTTTCATTTACGCGATAATGAGGCTGATAGGCGGACGCTGATGGTTTTTCCAAAGAGGCATATGGTTAATGTGGAAAAGGGCGTTTTTGCTTGTAGAAGTCCATCAAGACCAAACCCCGTAGGTTTGTGTGTTGTAGAACTTGTTAAGAGAGAAGACTGTGTTTTGACGGTTAGAGGTTTGGACGCTTTTGAAGGTTCGCCAATAATAGATATAAAACCCTACATCCCAAGCGTGGATTTTGTCGAAAATGTAAGGGTTCCAGACTGGGTAAACTGCAATGTGGTAAAGGATAAAAAAGAGATGATGTGATAAATTCGGAGAGAAGAATAAAAGATGTACGTGCCCGCTGTCAAGTTGTCTGGAGTCTCGAAACGTTACGGCAGCTTAACAGCTGTTGACTACCTAAACTTAGAGGTTAAAAGTGGCGAAATATTGGGGCTCCTTGGACCAAACGGGTCGGGCAAATCAACAACTCTGAAAATGATTTTGGGATTAGTTAAGCCTGACACAGGTTCGATAAATGTTTTGGGCATTAATGTGGAGGATGACCCTATAGCTGTTAAGCGTAAAATAGGTTATGTGCCGGAGGCCCCCCGCGTTTACGAGTTTCTGACGGGACTGGAGTTTTTGGATTTTGTTGGCAGTGTTTATGGCATGAGCCCAGAAGAGCGAAAGCTGCGTATTGAGGAGTTTGTGAAGGCTTTAGACCTTGAGGGACGGGAAGGCGACCTGATAAGCTCCTATTCGGAAGGGATGAAGCAGAAAGTTGTTATAATTTCGGCGCTTATGCACAAGCCTGAACTCCTCCTCTTAGACGAGCCCTTAAGTGGCTTAGACCCGAAATCAGCCCGCATTGTAAAGGACTTGCTTAGGGAGTTGGCTTCTCAAGGTGTCACCACAATAATGTCTACGCATATTTTGGAAATTGCCCAAGCCATGTGCGACCGCATAGCCATAATGTATGGTGGGCGACTGCTGGCTTTAGGCACAATGGATGAACTCAGGCGCAAGGCGAAAATGCCGGAATCCGGACTGGAAGACATTTTCTTGAAGCTGACTGGAACTGGAGATGTTAAGCCCATTGTTGAGGCGCTAATGAAGTGAACTGGAAAAACGTCCTACTCCTAATAAGCGTAGACGTTAAGGCTTCGAGAGTGTTTAGAGGTGCAAGGTTTAGACGTTTTAGGGAAAATAAGATTGTAACATATGCCGAATATATTGGGGCGTGTGTTTTAGGGCTTCTGGCGGGCTTCTTTACTGGAAACTTTTTTGCTGGAATAACGGATCCATCTTTAAGGCAGCTGGTTCATGAAGGAG
>JAWCQV010000108.1:0-3050 GCA_038869575.1 Bathyarchaeia archaeon
GCTTGCTGCCCGTCGCCCAGAATACGTCCTCTAGCCCCTTCCAGTGGTGTGAAATCTGGCTGGTAAAAAAGAGTTTTTAACTTTAGTTTTTGTTTACAGCGGAGAGTTTGCGGAACGCGTAATAAGGAATCTTATAAACGACCCTAGTTTCTGCAAGTCTTGCGGCCTGTATTGCGATTCTTGTAAGTATAGTGTTTACAGTTATGTGAGGAATATTCGCGCCGCAATAGAGCTTCCAAAGCCTTCGGATCTGCCAGCCTTCATAGACAAGCCAGAAGAATACATGCCTAAAAGTGTTCCGAGGGCGGATTTGTGTGTGGCTTCGGGCTTGCATAAGGATCTGCTTTTGGAACTGCCAATCCACATTGCGAAGGCTGGTGTCAAAGGCTTAATTGTGCCTGTTGAAGATTTTAGCGAGATTCCGTCAGGATTAAGAAAGCAGTTGAAGGAGCGCTGTATAGAGCTTGGCTTGGAATACGCTTTCCCAAAGCCTTTTTGTTCGCTGGAGCCAGCCGATGATAAGCTGTTAATTTCGCGCTTTGTTGCAGAGCTTGGTGTTGGACGCCCAATACTTGAAATTTCCACAGCTAAACGGGGCAGTCGCGAGGTTATAGAGGCGGCAATTGTTAGGCGAAGTGCTCCATGCGGCTCAACATGGTATGTGGCGAGAAGGCTCATAGGCGTTGAAACAAAACGTGAAATCTTATACGACGCTATTGCAAAAGCACATCATAGCTATCCATGCACCGCGACGATGAACGTTGACCCAGAAGCAAAAGAGCCCATCCTCCACATTGGCGGCTACATAATAAGGGAAGAAGTGGAAAAAGCACTTAGAGAGGCTAGAACAGCCACCTAGCTTCTCTGTAACCGCTTAATGAGGTCTAAGACTTTGGCTTTTATGGCATCTCGAATTTTTCTGGCTTCGTCTAGTGGCATTTTGGCTGGGTCTGGCATGTCCCATTCTTCAACATGCTTTGTGTAAACTACTGGGCATAAAGAGCCGCTACAGACGATTATGGCTACTTCAGCCTTCTCCTGAAGCTCCCTCGTCATAATTTGAGGTTTTTTGTGGCTTATGTCTATGCCCTCTTCCAGCATGAGTCGGACAGCGTTTGGATGAACCCTTTCCGCTGGTTCTAAACCAGCACTTACGGCTTTCCAGCTTTCAGGCGCAAAATTATTAAAGTAGGCTTCGGCAATTTGGCTCCTAAAACTATTTTCAACACAAACGAATAGAACCGTTTTCAAATATTAGCCTTCCCAGTCTAAGAGCCGCTTTTCGCCCTCTATCTTCTTAAGGTCTGTTATGTCTTGGGAAACCTCCATTGTTCCCAAATATTTGCCTTCCTTGTCTCTCACAGCGAAATATCTTATGTGGATTAGGCGGTCGCCCTTTTGAATCCAGAATTCTGCCACATCTTTTTCGCCCTTCTTGAAGGCTTCTAGAATTCTGTTGACCACGTGGACGCTTTTCTGCGGGTGGCAAAGCTGAACCTTTCTGCCCAAAATAGCCTTCGTCCTAACGAATATGCGTTTATCCGCTTTGCTAAAGTATTTGACGGCGTCATCCTTATCCACAAAGGTTATGTCCACTGGCAGCGTGTTCAAAATAGCCTCAATCTCCTCCTTCGTCAAAGAGCCTGTTTCAAACTGTAGCATACCTTCTGGCATGGCTTTTTCCTCAACCGCTGGTTTTTCAACAGTTTTGGCTGGCTTGGCTATTAAGTGTTCTGGAGTGAAGCAGCAATATCCAATTTCCTCAAAATCCTCCCTTATGCTGGTCCACTCTTGTTCGGTGATCACACGCTGGGCTGCTGGAAACAAAATGTTGTTCTCCTTGTAAATGTGGCTGTTAAGCATATCACCTACAGCTTTTGCCAGTTCGCCAAGCTGCCTCTTAAAATCTGAAAAACTCATTTTTGTGGCGTTCTCGATTAAGGCTTTAAGCTGCTTCTTCCTTTCCCTAAGCTGGTTGTGTTCCATCCACATTATTGCAGGTGGCTCGCTTATCCCGTGCCTTTCCAAAACTGGGAAGAGGGCGTTCTCCTCCCTCAAATAATGCTTTTCAGCGTCTAAAAGCTCATCTACAAAATGCCTTAACTGTGACAATTCTCCAACCAATGCATCTGGACTTTCGGCTTTCTGCACCTTTTCAGCCAAAACGCCAAGCCTCTCGGCTATTTGCTGAATCATCCTATGCTCCTCTAGGAGAATGCTGATTGGAGTGGCTGGTGCAACCTCAACCCTCTGCTTTTCCAACTGTTCCTTAAAAATTGCCAAGTGAACATCGCAAAGTCTCTGAAGCTCCTCTCTTGACACACCCTCGCTTACAAGTTCCTGTTCAATTTTAGCTATCTCGAGCGAGCTTACGCCCTCAAGAAACTGCCTAAAACGCTCCTTAACCTGTTCTGGGGGAACACCAGCATGCAACTGCCTCAAAATCTCTTTTAAAACCTTCTTCCGCTCTTCTTCTGTCACTCCACCCATTTTAGGCGCCTCCTTCCAAAATTTTCTTGGCTAATGCTTTCCCAAGCTCCACTATGCGCTTCATGTTCTCGTCTGTTGGCGGTCCATTAATTTCTAGCGCACCGATAACCTCGATTTTGAAGTCGCCAAGTATTTCCTGAATTTGTCGTATTGCTCCTCCACCCCAACCATAAGAGCTTAAGACAACAGCGAATTTTGTTGGTGGACGCAACGCCTTGAAAAGGTATGTGGCATAAACAGCCAATGGGTGGGCTCCGCCCAAAACTGTTGGCGCACCAAGCACTATGGCTCTTGAATCCACAAGGTCTTTGGCTAAATCTCCAACATCAGTTACGACTAAGTTATGGAAGGCCAACTCAACACCTTCTGACGCCAGTGTTTCGGCTATCTGCTTAACCATTGCGTCTGTGCTGTTCCACATGCTTACATAGGCAATTGTTGCCTTAAGTCTTGTTTTGCCAGCTGCCCAGCGCCTATAAGCGTTTAAAATAAGCTCTGGCTTTCTGTGGATGGGGCCGTGGCTTGGCGCTATTATTCTAATGTTTAGATTAGAAATTTTT
>JAWCQV010000109.1:0-3032 GCA_038869575.1 Bathyarchaeia archaeon
CAGGCTCTCCAAGACGCATTCTTAAACATTCAACAGCCTTAACCCTTCCACTTTCACCCACAATCTGCTTGGGAGCCACCAAGAAATAGAACTTTATTCCATCTTTCTCGGCAAGCTCCACCTCATGTGGGAGTGCTGGCATTTCCTCGCGGGACCGCCTATAAAGAATCATAATCTCCTTAGCGCCGAGTTTTTTAGCCATCCTTGCAGCGTCAATAGCTGTGTTGCCCCCACCTATGACGGCTACTCTTTCGCCAACAGCTATTTTCTTCCCGAGAGCTATAGCCTTTAAAAAGTCAACAGCATTTATCACACCTTCCAGCTCCTCGCCGGGAACGTTTAATTTCATGCCAAGCTGTGTTCCGATGGCAAAGAAAATTGCTTTATAACCATCCTTCTTAAGGCCTTCAATCGTTATCTGCTTGCCGAACTCGACGCCAGTTTTGATCTCAACACCTATATCCTTAATATAAGCAATCTCATTTGCAACAACAAATTTTTCTAAGCGAAAGTCTGGTATGCAGTAGCGCATCATGCCTCCAGGCTCGGCCATTCGCTCAAAAACTGTAACCGGGTATCCCAACTTCGCAAGTTCATAAGCAGCTGTCAATCCGGCTGGTCCGGCTCCAATTATGGCTATTTTTTCGCTGTACTTTTTTGGAACAGGCTCGGCGACCACCCTTCCCTGTTCGCGTTCAATGTCCGCCACAAGCCTCTTTAATGCTCGTATAGCCACTGCTTGGTCGAGGTTAACCCTTGCACATGCATCTTCGCAAGGGCTGAAGCAGACCCTCCCACAAATGGCTGGAAAGGGCATGTCCCGCCGTATGACTTCAACAGCTTCCTTAAATTTGCCTCTCTGGATAAGCGCTACATATGCTTGAACGTTAACATTCGCTGGGCACGCCGATCGACAAGGGGGAAATTTTCTAATTTCCTGCGGTTTTTCCATCAAGGCCGTCAGCCTTCTTTTTAGAAGCTAATTTAATTGCTGGTTCCGATATATTAAGCCATTCAAATCAAACTTAACACAAATATAACATAAATTTTAGCACAGAAAAAAGGGGAAGTGGAAAGGGGATTTAATGGATTTATTCGCGGAGCCTTCCCTCAAGCTTGCTAACCCACTTGTTGTATTCCCTTGAGCTTAGAAGACTTTTTAGTTCATCTTCAAGAGTCAAAGAGTTTTTTGGCTTAATTTCGATTATCCAGCCTTCGCCGTACGGATCCTCATTTACCAGGTAAGGCTTATCCTTTAATTGTTCGTTAATTTTAACAATTTTACCGCTTACGGGCGAGTATAAATCAAACATAAACATCCAGGTTTCAGCCACACCGAAGGGCTCCATTTTCGCTATTTCCTTCCCAACTGGATCTGTCATTATGTTTGCGATGCCCTTAAGATGTCTCTGAGCGTAGTCTGAAACACCCACACGGATGTTTCCTTCAGGAGTTATTTGCGCCCATGTGTGCTTAGGCGTGTATAGCAGCTGTTCTGGTATTGCTAAAAGCTCTTCACGTTTTGCGGCTGGAATCCCCTCAGCCCGCATTAACTCTTCTAGGCGTAGCCTTATGGCTTCTGAGACGAATTCTGATATGCTTCTGTAGCGTCCTGTTCTGAGGAGTCTCTCGATTTCTTTTATTAGCTCTTGCCTTATACTTACGGTTTTCCATTCAGACATTTCACATCAACCTCCTTTACATCTGCGTGATATATAGAGCAAAGCGAAAGATATATATCTAACGTAAATAGAAAATATAGAATAAATAAATATGTCAAAGTAAATACCATAAATAGAGGGAAACTCTTGGAAATTAGAAAAGTTCAAAGAGTTGGCCACTCAACAATGACTGTTTCGCTTCCAAACGAATGGATTAAGGAGCACGACATAAAACCACGAGATCTCTTATTTATATTGCCAGAAAGAGACGGTTCTCTAAAAATAATGCCGAGGCACATAGCCCAAAAAGAGGAAGCAGAAGAATACATTGTGAATGCTGATGCATGCGACGAGCCTGGCATGCTTGAAAGAATCATTGTTGGGAGCTACATCCTCGGACGGGATGTTATACGGGTAATTTCCACGAGTCGCATAGGTAAAAACCACATAGACGAAATTCGGAGAATAGTTCAGAAGCTTATTGGGTTAGGCATTCTCGAAGAGACCCCTAAAAGCATACTTTTACAGTGTTCCATAGACTCTACGAAGTTTAAGCTTGACATGCTAATACGAAGGCTTGCATTAATAGCTTCAACCATACTTTCTGAGGCCATGCAAGGCTTTAAAGAGAAAAAATATGATATTGTAGAGGAAGCCATAGCCAGAGAAGACGAAGCAGACAAGATCTATTATTTAGCGGTGCGTCTCCTATTATCAGCACAGATGAAACCAGCTATAGCCGAAGAAGTCGGCATGGTGGATCTGCTTTTTATACCTGCTGCAAGGCTTATACTTCAGTATTTAGAGTTGGTTGCGGATTATTCAGAAGACTTGGCTAGGGAGGTTCTTGAAATGGAAATTTACAGGAGAAGGCTTCCAGAAAATGTTGTTGACAGAATATTCCATTTAAGTGAGCTAACCCAGACTATTCTCCAGAAATCTATCGAGTGCATTTTCACAAGGGATCTAAAGGTTGCAAATCAGCTTCTGGAAATGAGAAAGGCGCTAGAAGTAGACTCAAATAGGCTTATGCGCGAGGCCCCAGAAATTCCCTATGTGAGGTCCATTCTCTCTTGCCTAAGTAAGATTGCCGATAAAGGCGCTACAATAGCTGAAATAGCCATAAACAGAGCTCTAGAAGATCCAGGTAAGTATGTCGGTGACGTTGTTCGGGCTGTTAAGCATGTTAGAACTTTGCCCTTGGCTATTGGAAAGAAATAGCTTTCAAAAGCATAGTGCATAATTCCGCTATGCTTGAAATAACAAAGTTAAATAGGATGAAATGTAAAATAACTAGTAGAGGAAGACGTCATGAGTGATGATTTTGAAGAGGCTTTAAGGAATATAGACGTCTTCTGCAAAGTTTTAGCT
>JAWCQV010000110.1:0-3012 GCA_038869575.1 Bathyarchaeia archaeon
CTTATGGTTGTCTGTTCACCGGAGTTAACAGGGTCTGGGTTTGCTGTGGCTGAAACTTTCAGCGTATATTGGTCTATGAGGCTGGTTGTCATTGTTGCTTGTGCCGCTGTGTATCCTGGAGCTTGAGCTGTAATCGTGGTTGAACCAGCCGTGTACTTTGAGCGGAACTTCGCAACTGAGTGTGTTTCGCCGTAAAGGATGCGTATCTCTGAGTCCACGTCTCCTATTTCTGGTTTAGAAGAGAACAAATTAATATTGACGTCGTCAACAGGATCCTTCGCCGGCGTTCCAGATGAGTCTTGCAACTGTATCACAATGGCGTCGTAGGATTGCCCATCTGCAGGCAAGTTGGAAGGGACGCAGAATACTGCAAGTTTTGTTGGAATAGGTCCAACAGTTGTTATTGAAGCCTGACTGCTTTCATAATCCGGGGCTGCTGCTGTCACAACAGTGGTGCCTGACCTATATGTTGAGTAAAACTTTGCAGTGGAATAGGTCTCATCTTTGGCTATTAGGATATTTGGGTCAACTGTTCCAATGGCTGTGTCAGATGAGGATAAATCAACCACTAAATTGTCTTGGGCAAGTGCTATTTTTCCTTTAAGGTCTTGCAATTGAACAGCTATCATATTGTAGATCATGCCTTCAGCTGGAACCTTTAACGGACCAACATAGACTTTTAGTTTTACTGGATCTCCGCCTATTTGTTCTGTTTTGACTGTTGTCTGTCCAGAAGCATAGCCTGAAGCCATGGCTGTAATTGTAGCTGACCCCGTGTTGTTTGTGACAAATATTGCCGTAGCATAAGTGCTTCCAGCCCTTATTGTAATGTAAGGTATAACCGTGCCCACAGTGACATTTGAAGATGACAGGGTTACGTTTACGTCTCCTATAGGCGCCTTCGCCGGCGTCCCGGCTGAATCCTGAAGCTGAACTATTACGGCTTCATAGGCGCGTCCATCAGCTGGAAGAACCGGAGGCAGACAGTAAACTGCGAGTTTAGATGGAACTGGACCAACCGTGGTTATTGACGCTTGAACAGTTGCAAATCCCGTCGCTGTAGCTGTTATCGTCGTGGTTCCAGGCGTAAAGGTTGAGTAAAATGTGGCTGTAGCATACGTGGCTCCCTTAGGTATAATAATTGTCGGATCAACAGAGCCTATGTGGGTTTGAGACGAAGACAAATATATCGTAACGCTTTCCATAGCCCTTGCCGGTCTGTCCTTAGAGTCTTGCAGCTGCACAAAAATTGATTCATACGCCTCATTGTCAGCAAGCACCTTCGTTGGCCCTACATAAATTTTCAGTTTAGCCGGTTCAGATATCTGCGCTTCTGCATCAAAACGGATTATAACCTGAACAGCGATCAACATGAGAAATAATATCAGCATTAAATGAAGTGCTCTTCTCGGCATTCCATGTTCCCTTCAACAATCTTTCAATTATCACCTTATATTAAAGTTATGAACATACGATATGAATTAGCTCTAACCCATTAACGGCTTAAGCTTTAATATGTGATTTATCGTTTTTGCAGCCGCGCGTCATATAAAACGTTTTAAAATACTAAAGTGTAAATGAAAGTTCAATGTGTTTTGCTTGTTTGTGCACGCGGTGGCAATAGGAGACAAGACAATAAGATTTGGGTTTGGGATTAAAATTAAATTTTATAGATATGCAAGGAGGAATAGTTTTTGGAGAGTTGCGTTTGTCTAAAGAAGATGTTCTTGGGGCTGTGGCTTTAGAAGTTAGGGCTTGTATGAAATGTAGCCTTTGGAGAACCCGGAAAAATGCTGTTCCAGGCGAGGGGAACCCAGAAGCAAAAATCATGTTTGTTGGGGAGGCTCCGGGCTACTGGGAAGATGTTGATGGCAAGCCGTTTGTCGGCGCTGCTGGAAAACTTTTAGACATGCTTTTGACTGAGGCGGGTCTTTCACGAAGCATGGTTTTCATAGCCAATGTCTTGAAGTGCCGTCCGCCGGGAAACCGTGAACCATCGCCAAATGAAATACAAACTTGCACGCCATACTTGGATAGGCAGATAAGGGCTATAAAGCCAAGGCTTATGGTTTCGCTTGGAAACCATTCAACAGCATACATTTTCTCCAAGGCTGGGCTACCATTTAATGGCATAACCCATGTAAGGGGAAAATTCCACCAAACTAGTGTATTGGGTTTGGCTGTTGCGGTTTTTCCAACTTTTCATCCGGCAGCCGGACTTTACAGTGCCAAATACAAGCAATTGTTAACCGAAGACTTTAGGCTACTTAAAACAAAAATTCATGAAATGGGGCTCATCTAGGCTAACTCAACTTTTTGGCAGCTTTCAAATCTTTTAGAAGTTCCTCTGCGTTCTTAAACGTTTTAGACGGAAGTTCAGCCAACAAATCCGCAAGCCTAACCTGTTTACCCTCTTCGACTTCCACGAGACGCCAGCCAACCTTCTTAATTAACATACTCTTCGGTGAAGGGTAACGCGTTCTTTCAACAACACTTTTTATTGAGTCTAAACCCACAGAACCCGTAACTTTCGGAAACTTTCCCTTCGTTAAAAACTCCATGAATCGCAATCCATCTTCAAACATGGAAAGGTTATTGAAAAACATGTAAACTGTCTTACCCTCATCGTCGAAAGGCTTTACAATATCCCTTAGCCTTTGCAGTTCCATGTCGCTGTACTGGTAATAGTATAACTCTTTGCCTAGTCCATGCAGCCTAAAGTAGGCAATGGCACTTGTATAGGCGGGCAAAACTCTAAACGGGTCTGTTACATGCACAACGTTTAGGCTGCTTAAGACTTGCCCTAGCCTTTCATAAACCTCTGGCTTCTCCCACTCCGCCCCGCGGGTTTCCCAAACCAAAATCAAACCTTCACGATTAATGGCCTTAAAAAATTTTTCAGCGTCGCTAAGCCTGTCAGGCCTAAAAGAGCCTGGCGTTTGAATAAGCAGTATTTCAGCCTTTAATGTTCTACAAATTTGCTTCATACGTTCAAAGGCTTTGAGGCTTACC
>JAWCQV010000111.1:0-3004 GCA_038869575.1 Bathyarchaeia archaeon
TCCGACGCTTTACCTTCTTAATCTCGTTTGGTCCATATTTTCTAAGTCTTTCAAGGGCTTCAGATGATGATAAACCGTTATGACTTACACCTAACTCCTTTAAGACTTCGTCAACTTCCATTGCATGCCAAGGCTTCGACATCTAAACGCCTCTTCCAAGCTTGCAAATTTAAAAGACTCATACCGCAACTTACTTATAAAATTCGCTATTCACCAGCCTTTTTAAAGCATGTTTCAGAAAAAGGGAGGAAGCTTAAGCTATTAGCAGAAGGATAAGTGGAGCAAAGACTTCGGCTACCAGCGACATAACGGTAATCATTGTGTTTAGTGACGGCCCAGCTGTGTCCTTGAAGGGGTCTCCAACAGTGTCGCCAGTCACAGCAGCCTTGTGGGCTTCTGAGCCTTTTCCGCCATGCGCTCCAGCCTCTATATATTTTTTGGCGTTGTCCCAAAGCCCGCCAGCATTCGCCATAAACAAGGCGAAGATTATGCCAGTAACAATGCTTCCAGCCAAGAATCCCGCCAAAGCCTCTTTTCCAAGCGCTATCAATGTTATGATGGGAACGATTATGGCTAGTAGGCACGGAAGCATAAGCTCTTTTATTGCGCCTTTTGTAGCTATGTCCACACATCTCGCATAGTCTGGCTTAGATTTTCCCTCTATAAGGCCCGGAATCTCCTTGAACTGACGCCTAACCTCCTCAACCATTCTCTCAGCGTTCCTGCCAACAGCCAAAATCAGCAAGGCTGAAAGAAGGGGAGGCATCATGCCGCCAATAAAAATGCCAGCAACGACTTCAGGCTTCATTAAATCCAACATGGTTATATCAACCAGATGGGCATAAGCCCCAAAAAGCGCAAGCACCGTCAGTGCTGCAGCGCCAATGGCGAATCCCTTCGTTATGGCCTTTGTGGTGTTGCCAGCGGCGTCCAGCCTATCAGCAATTTCTATAACTTCTTCGCCCAAGCCGGACTGCTCAGCTATACCCTTAGCGTTATCAGAAACTGGTCCATAAGCGTCAGCAGATATGGTCATTCCGACAGTGGCAAGCATCCCAACAGCAGATATAGCGATCCCATAAAAGGAGAAGGAGGGAATACTTTCTATGTATGAAAGGTACCAAGCAGCCAACGTAGCAGCGCAAATACCGATTACTGGAGGAACTATACTAACTACACCATAAGAGAAGCCTGTGAGAATATTTATTGCAGCCCCTGTTGTGGACGCTTGAGCTACTGTTTTTGCTGGTCCCCTATCGATGGATGTAAAGTAGTCTGAGGTTATTCCGATAACCACTCCAGCGGCCAACCCCGCAACAGTAGGCAGAAAAACTTTAAGCCAATTGTCACCCAAGCCGGAAAAGTACGTGACGAGGAATAGGAAAGCTGCGAAGATAATCCAAGTTGCAAAAGAACCGCGGTTTAGCGCCGCCCCCGGATTGCCTTTTATACTAAGTTTAACAACAAAAGCGCCGATTATCGAGGCAAAAAGTCCAACAGCAGCTATTATAAGCGGCAAAGCCACCAAAACTCCTAAATTAGGATGGAGAAGCGCTATTTCTGCACCAATTATCATGGCAGCCGCGATACTAGCAATATATGAGTCTATTAAGTCAGCACCCATCCCAGCCACGTCACCCACATTGTCGCCTACATTATCAGCGATCACAGCAGGGTTTCGAGGGTCATCCTCAGGGATTCCAAGCTCAACTTTTCCAACAAGATCTGCGCTAATGTCAGCTGTTTTTGTGTATATGCCTCCGCCAGCCTTCGCGAAGAGGGCTAGAGCACTAGCTCCAAAACTGAAACCTAAAACAATGTTGGCTGCGTTGACATCACTCCACCACAGAACAACTTTAAAAACGTAGTAAAGCAAACTAATCCCTAAAAGGGCTAAACCTACAATAAACAAGCCCATAACAGCTCCGCCGTAAAAGGCCACTGGAAAAGCTTTCTTCAAGCCATGTTTTGCAGCATTCGCTGTTCTAACGTTTGCCTCAACAGCAGCCATCATTCCAACATAGGCAGCAACCGTGGTGCACACGGATCCAAAAACATACGCCACAGCCATGCTAACTCCACGGTAAACACCCAAAGGATCGCCCTTATGAAAAGCATAGACAGTATAGAGTACTCCAAGAATAACAGCCATCACAACAACGAACCCTGCTAGAGTAATGTTCTGCCTTCTTAGATAGGCTTTTGCCCCCTCCTTTATGGCGTTGGCAATCTCCCGCATACGCTCAGTGCCACTATCCTGGCTTGTAACATACTTGTATAGGTAGCTGGCCAAACCAACAGCCGCCAAGCCGGCTATCGGCGTAACGTAGAACCATTCCATACGCCAAACCACCAATAGCTACTGCTTTTACAAACCGTCTGAAATGAAACCCCAAGCTTATAAATTTACTGCAAAACTATAGAGGGCTATAGTATTTGTAAAGCAAAAACAAGCACAAATATGACCTCACCAGCAAATTGGCGCCGGAGAATAGGTTTATACCCCGCGTAAAAGTTCTAGTATCGTCTTTTCTTTCTTCTAAACTTCCTTTTTTGCTGCTTCGCACCTTGGCTTCACGGTGCCTCTTAGAATCCACCAATCATATTCAAGCATATTCACTCTTCGCGGGAGACACGGAATGACCTAGAAAGCTTAAAGCCGAAGGCGTAATTGCTAAAGGCTTGGTGCCTTGTAAATCTTAGTTGCGCGGTTCTTGGCGTTGTAAAATTAATGGAGAACAAACATCTTAGGCGGATTCCGGTTGTAAACGCCAAAAACAAACTTATGGGAATGGTTAGAGATTTTGATTTAGCATTGTTTGGATGGGACTTCAAATAAGTTTTGCACGAGGGCTAAAAAGCTTCAACTTTATTCTTAAAAGGTGCGACTCTTTTTGCAACTTTAAACATTCTAAGCCATTCCGTATCAGATAAAAACAATCCTGCGTATGCTCCGGCATTGCAGGCTATTCCACATCTTTCGCATATGGGTTTGATTCCATTC
>JAWCQV010000112.1:0-2989 GCA_038869575.1 Bathyarchaeia archaeon
CTAGAAAAGCTGATGGAGGAGTCTATCCACCAGAATCCTGCGTGATAAGCATTGAAAAGCTTCTTGACGAAATCAAGAAAGATATCAAAATAGATCTGGTCGAAACAAAAATGGATATCTTATGACCGGAATGAGGAAAGCTGCTATAGTAATTACTAACTCGTCAGGCCAGCTTTTGCAGATGCGCGCAATTCTTATATTTGCTGCATTAGAAAATTTGTTTGTGGTTTGTATGGAAAAGTTTAAGTTTCCAAGCGAAGAGTGGATTAGGGCTTTTAAAGAGGAGCTTAATAAAAACAAAGCTTACGAGGAAGCTGCAAAAGACTGGGAGGGCGACTTTCTTTTTATTGTAACGCCGGATGAGGGCTTAGATAAAGAGATGGTTTTTTACGTGGATCTATGGCATGGTAAATGTCGAGACGCCTACATGGTACCAAACAGGGAGGCTAAAAAGGCTGCGTTTGTCTATGAAGGACCATATTCAAACTGGAAGAAGCTGATAATGGGTCAGCTTGACCCAATCCAGAGCTTGCTCATGCGTAAGTTTAAGCTTTCAGGAAATATGGCAAAAGTTATGCGCTATACAAAGGCAGCCTCAGAGCTCGTGAAAACTGCAAGCAAAGTCCCCTCTGAGTTTATTTAGAGGATAAGATTACATGTGGGAGTTCACTTCGCCAAAATCAATAGTGTTCGGTGAGGACGCCCTAGAACATTTAAAGACTATTGAAGGAAAAAAGGCGCTTATAGTAACTGACAAGGTAATTAAAAGTTTAGGCATTGTTGAAAAAGCTTCAAACTATTTGAAAGAGGCAAATTTCAACATGGAAATTTTTGATGAAGTTGAGCCGGAACCCTCTAAGGAAACCGTTGTTAAATGCGCCGAGTATGCTAGGCTGTTTGAGCCGGACTGGATCATTGGTTTAGGAGGGGGAAGTTGTATAGATGCAGCGAAAGCCTCATGGGTTCTCTATGAAAGGCCAGATATCCAAGTTGAAGAGATAAGCCCGCTTTTAACACTTGGCTTAAGAAAGAAAGCGAGGCTAATAACAATCCCAACAACAAGCGGGACAGGTTCAGAGGCTACATGGGCTGTTGTAATCACAAACACGGCTGAGAAAAGGAAAATGGAGCTTGCCTCGAGAGAATTAGTAGCTGACATAGTCATACTTGATCCTCAACTTCCCTTGACGATGCCAAAAAGCCTCGTGGCTGACACCGGAATGGACGCGTTAATAAATGGTTTAGAAGCCTACATTTCGCAATGGCGCAACAACTTTTCAGATAGCCTAGCCATAAGCGCAATACAAACCATATTCAAATATCTTCCAAGATCCTACAAGAACAGCCAAGACAAAGAAGCAAAGGAGAAAATGCATTACGCAGCAACAATGGCTGGGCTGGCTTTCAGCAACTCACAAATATGTGTAGCTCACGCCATGGGTCACGCACTAGGCGCTCTATTCAAAATTCCACACGGCAGAAGTGTTGCCGCCGTATTAATATGCGCAATGGAATACATGGCTAAAGCGGCGATGGACAGATTTAGGCCCCTCGCAAACGCCATAGGAATTAAAGCGGAGACGGATGAAGAAGCCCTAGAAAAATTCATGCGCGCCCTAAAAAACCTTTTCAAAGAAGTCAACGAACCGATTTCAATTAGAGAATTAGGAATAGATTGGGAGAATTTACAAAGTAATTTGGAGGACCTTGTTGAAAGGGCTATTGCATCCACGGGAACAATATCAAGCCCAAGAGTTCCAACAGCCGAAGATTATAGAAAGCTTTTCATTTACGCTTATGAAGGAAAAACCATAGACTTTTGAAGCGTTTGAAAACCTTCCGATTTCCCATTTCTTTTAGCTAAAAACCGCAAAGTCAGCCATTATGCAATTTGAGGAACTACTTCTTTAACCGCTTTCTCTTCCTCTGGAAGTTCGCATCCCTCAAGCCATATGGAAGCTAGGACAACAAAGTCTGGTGGTATGGCCTCCCTATCAACCTTTACGTCCAAAACAGCTGGCTTCCCAGATCGAACAGCCCTTTCCAACGCTGGCCTTATCTGTTCAGGCTCGACGATTCTTTCACCGTAACAGTTCATTCCTCTTGCAATCTCGTCATAGCGTATATCTGAAAATTCGACGCCAATGTATCTCTTTGAATAATACAACGTTTGGCCAGTTCTAATCATTCCCCAAGCGCAATCATTCAAAACTATATACACGATCGGCAGCTTGAGACGACTGGCAGTCTCAAGATCTTGAATGTTCAAGCCGAAGGCTCCATCACCAGTAATGCAGTAAACTTGCCTCGACGGATAAGCGAGTTTAGCCGCAATAGCATATGGTATGCCTGCACCCAAATGACCAGAATCGCCGCTTACACAGCTGATGAAAGTGTTTGGTTCGTAAACTCTATTAAGGTAAAAACACCAGACAGCGGTGTTGCCGCCATCAACAACTGTAATGGCGTCCCGCGGGAAAAACTCCCTAACCTCTCTAACAACGCGCAGCGGATGAATTGGCACAGTGTCTAATCTTGAAAGCTCTTCAAAATTATCAAGCCACATTCTTTCTAGACGTTTATAATCTTGAAGGAACGGATTCTCCTTCCTCGGAGGAGTATATCGCTTTAGGGCCTCTAATAACGCCTTAAGTATTGATTTTGCATCGCCAACTATGCTCAAATTTACAGGTCGGTTTAGACCTATCATGTCCTCTGAAATATCGATCTGGATGATTTTTTGTCTTGGTGGTTCACCCCAAGCCGGCGGCTTACCCCACATGTCTAAGGCTCCAAGCCTGCAACCAACCAGAAGAACAACGTCAGCCTCAGCTTGAGCTACAATAGCCCCATTTCCAGGAGCTGCTGGAATAAGACATAACGGGTGATCCTCTGGAATGGCGCCCCTAGCGCTAAGAGATGTGGTAACCGGAGCTTGAAGGTATTCGGCCAAATCAATTAGCTCCTTTGAAGCATTAGACCTGAGGAC
>JAWCQV010000113.1:0-2983 GCA_038869575.1 Bathyarchaeia archaeon
TGGCTTTCAGCGTGATTTTTAGTTAAAAAAAAAAGCTGATAAGCATATAAACAAGTTATGCTTTATAACAAGTCATTGATTTTTTACGGATAAGTGGTTGATTTACTGTCGGAAAAAGAAAAACAATAGGGAAAAAAAGCAAAGCAAAACCAACCAACGGGCGGTAGGACTGTGAACGGCTTTTTATGGCGTGTACACATTTGTGTACAAAAAGTTTGTATTTTATTGAAATATAGCTATCTTTGTACTGAATTTAAAAGCAAACAGATATGGAAGCATTATCAGTAAGAGAATACCGTAACAACCTCGCAGCGTCTTTCACCAAAGCTGACAATGGCGAGCAGGTACTAATTCGCAGGAAAAACGAGATTTACGCTTTGGTAAAAGTTGGTCGTGAAGATTTGATGATAACCCCGGAACTGCAAGCAAGGATTGACAAGGCAAGGGAAGAAATCAAATCCGGAAAGTGTGTTACCCTCAAAAGCAGTGAGGATATTGATGCTTATTTCGACAGTCTATGATGTACACAATTAGGGTTTCCGACGGGGTGGATAAGGTGATTGCCAAATGGAAGAAATCAAACCCCAATTTGTTCAAGAAGTATAAGAAAATCTACAAAGAATTGTTAGAGCACCCTAAGACTGGGCTTGGGCATCCCGAAGCGTTAAGGGGCGGTGGGGATATTACATGGTCTCGACACATTACCGCCCATGACCGGATAATCTATGACATTTACGAGGAAGTGGTAGAGGTCTACATTTTGGAGGTAGAGGGGCATTACAACGATAAATGATAAAACTGTTATGGTCGAATATTGTGTTTACTGGTTAGAGAACGGCGAGCCTATGCACGAGGTGTTCTCTAACCTTGCCGCCGCCGAGATGTACTCATGTGCGATAAGAGGGAAAGAAAACGTTGAATGGGTGGAGGTGTCCGAAGAAGAAGCCATTGATTTGGACGAACTGGAAGACATGTTCCCGGATGACTTCTGCGGCGTGTAATCCCCTTGGGTAGAAATGGGGTAGATTTTGTTAGGCTGTGGGGGATTTTCTAACACGCCGGGGCTTTTTTGCCGGGCGGTTAGTGTGGATGTATTCCAATGCGGTATGTGTATATATAGCAAGAAGTGTCCTTGTCGGACAATTCTTGCTTTTCTCGCTTTGCTCAAAAAGATTTTAAGATTACCTTTGTGACATGGAAGTAAGACGGAACGAAAAGATTACATTCCGCTGTACCCGGTATGAAAAGCTGGCACTTGCGGAGCAGGCAGCCCGATGTAGCATGAGCACATCGGAGTATTGCCGGAGTTTGTCCCTTGGAGGTCGCCCAAGGGAAAGGTACACCGAGGAGGAACGGCAGCTTCTCCGGGACATAGCCCAGTTGAAAGGAACGCTCCAACGGCTGAACAACTACTTCGGTGGTCGCCAGTACCGGGAGGTATTTGAAGAGAATCAGGCACTAATCACCGAACTTAAAAAAATACTTTCACGATGATAGGGAAAGGAAAGAGCATATCGCATGGTACGGCTGCACTGGAGTATGACCTTGCCAAAGAGATAGACGGACAGACAGCAGCCATCGAGATAGCCCGGCATGAACTTTACGGGTGTACGGGTGCGGAAATGGTACAGGAAATGAAACCATACCACGCTGATTTTCCGAACGTAAAAAACAATTGCCTACGTTTCGAGGTCAGTCCTTCGATAGAGGAAAGCGCCACCTTTACGGATGCGGACTGGGCGGAACTTGGTAACGACTTCATGCAGCGCATGGGGCTGGCGAACCACCAGTACATCATCATCCGGCACAGCGGTACGGAGAGCAAAAAAGAACAAGCCCACCTGCATATACTGGCAAACCGGGTTTCCCTTTCCGGGGAACTGTACCGGGATAACTGGATAGGGAAAAAGGCAACGGAAGCCGCCAACGCCATAGCCAAGGAACGGAACTTTGTACAGTCGCAGGACATCGGCAAAGCCAACAAAGCGGAAATCAAGGAAGCCATGGACGACGTATTGAAGAAGATGCAGGGCTTTGACTTGACTAAATTCAAGGAAGAACTTGGTAGGAGAGGTTTTAAAGTTCGGGAAGCCAGGGCAAGCACCGGAAAACTTAACGGCTAC
Organism: Bathyarchaeia archaeon; assembly: GCA_038869575.1. Taxonomy (GTDB): domain Archaea; phylum Thermoproteota; class Bathyarchaeia; order Bathyarchaeales; family Bathycorpusculaceae; genus JAGTQI01. Next base: position 2,124 of record JAWCQV010000113.1, read on the forward strand.
TACGTCACAGCCCGAAGCGGTACGGAGTATAAGGCGAGCGAGATAGGGAAAGGCTACACTCTCGCCCATATCGAGCGGACACAAAGCAAACTGAAATATAACTCAATGAACATATCTCATGGAAACAAACTCACATCCGGAAGCGGTAGCTTCCACCGTTAAGCAGGGACAGTACAGCCCCCGGAAAAGAAAAGACACAGCACCAAAGGTTAACCCGCAGCTTGCGATAGAACTGTTTTTTCAAGAAATGGGACGTATTGAAGCCTATACAAAGCGCATAGAGGATGCAACATCCCGAAAGGTACAAATAGACGGGAAAAGCCTCGAAAGTGCCGAAAATCGCCTAAAAAACGTATTGTCGGACTTTGAACGGCAGGGGTACAGAATGAAAAACGGCGGTTATGTGGACAAACGGATTTCGTTCTACTCAATCCTTTGTGCTGTTATCTCCCTATTGTTCGCTTGTTTCATGTGCTATCTTTGGACGGATGCAGCCAAAGACCGGGACAACTACAAGCAGTATTATGAATACTTCCAAGAGCAGGCAAGGGAACAAAAGGGAAACAAATAAACTCTAACTTTACGAATTATGGGAACAACGGAACACGAAGAACCCCGGTTCTTCTTCATACTGAACAAGGGTGCGAAGTCCGGCGGCGAAATCACCCATGCTGTCCTAAACGGTAGTATCGTTTCGAAGCCGGCAGGCTGGGACGCCTTTCATGGGCTTGTACTGGCGAAAGAGAAACTAAGCAGCGAGGAAATACAGCGGCAGATGAAAGAGCTTGGTGTAGAAATGGAAATCGTTCCTCTGATTTGACAAGATTACCCCGGCTGAAATATACCGGGGTAATCTTGTC
>JAWCQV010000114.1:0-2957 GCA_038869575.1 Bathyarchaeia archaeon
AAAACTTTAAAAAGATTTATTCTTTAAATCATCGCTAAAAGAAGGACTCTTGAATCTTTCATAACGGCTTATGTTTAGTTATAGCTTTATGGTTGGTTTTCAGTCCTGTTCCGGTCAAGATTATTACTGTTTTCTCTTTTCGCACAGCCACATCTTTCCGCAGTTGTTTTTGGTAGGCTGCGTAAGCCACGGCTGAGCTTGGCTCCACAAAGAATCCCATTCTGGCTAATTCCCTGAAAGCTTGATAGATTTCTTCCTCTTCAACCATTATGGCGTCGCCGTTAACCTCTCTTAAACTTTTAACCATAAGCTCTAAGAGTGGCGGGTTTGTGCTTACCAGCGCGTCTGCAATCGAGTCTATCTTTTCGGGAGGCTGGTAGGGCAATCCTTTAAAACGGTGGTATAATGGCGAGACTTGCCTTGTTTGGCAAGCCACAATTTTCGGCAAATCCTTGATTACGCCAGCCTCTTTCAAATGCCTAAAGCCGTTTATAACGCCTAAAAGCAGTGTTCCAGCTGAGACTGGAAGGTAAACCCTTTCCGGAGGCTCCCACCTTAGCTGTTCGGCTATTTCGTAGGCTAGGCTTCTTATTCCATCACGGAAGAGGGGATGCAAAATGTGCCCAACATAAAACTTTCCAGCTTCCGGCTTTTGGGCTTCATCAGCCACGCGGCTTCTAGAACCAGCAACTTTGGTGACCTCTACGCCATAAAACATTATCTGGTTGGATTTCGGTCCAGAAACGTTCTCCGGCACATATATTTTAGCTTTTATTCCCGCACGGGCAGCATAAGCCGCTATTGATGCTCCAGCATTTCCAGAAGAGTCCTCAGCAATATAGCCACCGCAAGCTTTAATCTGCTTGTGGACAGCGGATATTAGCACTGTTGAACCTCTATCCTTGAAAGAGCCTGTTGGGTTTAGGTTTTCAAGCTTGAAGTATAGGTTTTCCGAAAACCTCACCAGCGGCGTCCAGCCCTCGCCAAGCGTTACAATCTCAGAGGCTTTCACGTAGGGGAAGAATTTTGCATAACGCCAAAAACCATGAACGTCGATTTGGATGTCTTCAATGTTGAAGGCTATGTTAAGTTTTACGTCCAACGGATTTCCACATTTACGGCACTTATAGTTTATTAGACTTTGGGCTTCTTGCCCGCAAACGACGCATCTTATTTCATAGCTCATTAAATGCAGCCCAACGTATGGAAAAGGAGGATTATTTGTATGGTATGTAGTCTCTGCCCAGCAGTTCTCTGGCTATGATTATTCTTTGGATGTTCATGGCGCCCTCAGCCCCGATGTAGTAGGACATTATGCCCCGCAGCCCCATCTCTAGTGGGCAGTCTTTTGTGTAGCCCCAAGCCCCCATCCATAAAAGCACATGCTCAAAGACTTTGAAGGCGAAGGGTGGAACCCTAAGCTTAACCGCTGAAATATACTTTGTGACTTCTAATGGTGTGAAGCGCTCCCGCTTATATTTTTCATCGTTCATCCACGCCGTTCTGTAAACAAGAGACCTTAAAGCCTCAAGCTCAGCCCACATATCCGCTAGGTCAAACTGAATGCCCTCATACTTTCCAATAGGGTTTCCGAAGGCTTTCCGCTCCTTAATATAATCCATTCCAAGTTCCAAGGCTCTTTGGGCAGCCCCCAAACATGTGGCGCCTATCAGCAGCCTTGCATTGTCAAAGCCCTCCATTGTTAGATAGAAGCCTCTTCCCTCTTCGCCTATGCGGTAGGCATCTGAAAGCCTAACATCATCCATAACTATGCTTCCGGTTGAAATTGCCATCCGCCCCATCTCCTCAAAACGTTTGCCCACTTCAACGCCGGGCGCATTTATTGGCAGATAGAAGGCTGTCATGCCACGGTGAGATGCGCCAGGAGGAGGCGACGACGTTCTAACCAGCGTGAAATGTCCTCCGCCCAGTTTTTTGGCTTCCTCTGTTCCGCTTATGTAGGTTTTCTCCCCATTCAAAATCCAATGATCTCCGTCTTTTGTGGCGGTTGACTTTATGGCTGCAACGTCTGAGCCTCCGCCGGCTTCTGTTGAGGCTATGCCTATGAAGGCTTCGCCCCTGGCGGCTTTTCTTATTACTTCTTCTCGGACTTTTTCTGTGCAATACTTGTCGGTTACGAAGCCCCATGAAGCCTCCACTAAGAAAAGCACTGGTACTGCAATGCTTATGTCCGCATAACCCAACTCTTCAGCCGCAATGCAGGCTATAACCCAGTCGGCGCCTGCCCCGCCATGCTCCTCCGGAACGGTCATAAGCAGCAATCCTAAATCAGCCAAGCCCTTGATAATTTCCCTCGGAATTTCGCCTCTACTGTCCATCTCCCTAACTTTTTCTAGTGTAAGTTCTTTTTGGCACCATTCGCGAACTGCCTTACGGAAAAGCTCCTGCTCCTCGGTGAAGCTGAAATCCACCATAATATTTCACCTTTTAAGCCTAACCTAAACGGCTGAAGGCATATAAAACTTGTTTGAAGGCTTGGCAAACTCTCCAAAAGCACTAGACAAGCTGCAAGCCCTTCCTAAAAGCGTTTAAATTCGTCTCCAAAGTTTTTTCTGAGACGCTTTCCCTTATGCTCCTCTCCATGGATTCCACGCTGACAACTTGTGTTATTTTCACCAGTGCCCCGAGGATAATCATGTTGGCGAATAGGCTTTCTCCAAAAGCTTTTTTGGCTGTTTCAACGGCTGGCAACTTGAAGGCTTTGGCTTTCACTTCTGGGATTTTTTCAACACTGCTGTCAACTATTAATGTGCCATCATCCTTCAAGAGGGGCAAGTACTTGTCTAGAGACTCTCGATTCATAGCCACAAGAACATCGCACCTTCTAACTGCTGGAAAACCTATTCTGCTTTCTGAAATTATTACTTCGCTTTTGGCTAGGCTTCCACGAGCTTCTGCACCATAACTTTGTGTTTGAACAACATTCTTCCCTTCAA
>JAWCQV010000115.1:0-2954 GCA_038869575.1 Bathyarchaeia archaeon
TACCTCCTCAACGATCATGTTCAAAACGGATGGGACTCCATGCTCCTTAACAGTTAACAAGTCGAGGAAGCGGAACCGCCCTTCCCGCTCAAGCTTCTCAAAATCAAAGCCGAAGCCACGCATGTTCTCAAAGAAGGTTTCCCTGCTTTCAGCAAAGCTGACATATACGCCTTTCTCGCCACTGTCAACCGCACCGCGATAAAGAAACTGCGCAGAAAAAACAGTCTTGCCAGTGCCTGGATTACCGGCCAAAAGGATTAAGCTGCCCCTTGGAAAACCTCCACCCAAAACAGCATCTAACCCTTCAACTCCAGTGGAGATGAACTGTCGATTCAAAACCGTAACCCTCAGGCTAATGGCACGCCCACTCAACATTATTAAGCGATTAATTGATATAAATTTTGTTATTCCATTAGTTGATACTGTCAAGTTATTGGTGTTGCTGGCGTTCTTTTCAGTGTTTGGTGTGGTCTTATGAAGTTGTACCATAAAACGAAGAGCCTTATGAAGAGTTTGATTTTGAAGATAGGCTTTTTCCTTACTGGAAAATTGTTGAAGAACCTTCTTGTTCTGGCTTTCATGGTTCTGAACCAGCGTTCTATGCGGTTTCTGTCGCCGAAGGTTTTGTGAATCCATTCAAGGCCAAGTGTATGGAAAGCTTCAGGATACCATGGACCTTTATCCACTAGGATGACGGGTTTGTTTGTGCATGTTTCCAGCACCTTCTTCATGAAGGCTTCTGCGTGGAGAATGTTCCTTTGCCAGGAAACCCATACAGCCAATAGCTCCCGCGTGTCCACATCTATCGCAGCCCACACGTAACACCATTCTCCATCAGCCTTGATCTTAGTCTCGTCCACGGCCACCAACCGCCTAGCCTTAGCTTCAACATTAACCGTTACAAGCTCCAGCTTCTTAACCCAAAGCCTAACAGCCTCATGACTACATGGAACAACTCGCAGAACATAGGTTATGTCCCGATAGCTCAAACCAGCCATATACAGCAGAACAGCCCTAACCTTCAACTGCAACGAAAACCTATTACGCCTGAATAAGCCACTATCCCTAAGGGCTTTGAGAAGCCACCTGATGAAGATCACCTCCAAAAGCGGCTTCTCAAAGCTCCTCTAAAAACATGACAGTATCTTAGGTGGGAGAAGTAAGTGTTATTAGGATGTGTTTGTATTCGTTTATTTGGGTGGTTTTTTGGGTGAAACGGTTTTAGAGAAGGTTGAGGAGATCGGTAGGAAGCTTGATGAGTTGAGGGATTTTCTTGAGGATGTTTTTCTAACTGCTGAGGAGTGCGTGTTGCTTAAAGAGGTTGATGAGATAATCAAGGAGAAGCGTTTTAACGAGTTGAAACCTCTCGATGAAGTTTAAAGTTTTCCTCCATAAAAGTGCAGATGAATTTTTAAAGAGAATCAGCCTTGAAGACAAGCAGCGCATAGTCGACAAGCTTAAACAGTTGGAGGATTTTCCAGCTATTAAACTTGACATAGTTAAAATTGCAGGTGAGGCAAACACTTTCAGGCTACGCGTAGGAAAATACCGAGCACTATTCAAAGTCTACGAACAAGAAAAAATAATAGTCGTCGCCAAAATAGACACCCGAAAAAAGATTTATCAATAGCAACCTAAAATTCAAATTTCATAACGAACGTGAAATATAATTTTCCGTTAGTTGCAGCTAAACGACATTGTTTTGTATTATGGTGGTGTTAGCCATGGTTCTGCCTGCTCGCGGTATGTTTGTCTCCAGCTTTCTCTGCTCTTGTTTATGTAGGCGCGTAATTGCTCGGGCAGCTTGTGGCCCATCCAGAATTCTACGTAGAGCGGATCCACTTTGTGGTCGCTTAGGAACGTGCGGAAAGCTGCTCTCAACGAGTGGGGGCTGTAGGGGTTTCTTCCCTTAAACGCACCTGCGAATTTCTGGGCGGTCTTGCGGAAATACGCATGCACGGTTCTTGCGGTCACGTTGAAGATTGACGATGTATCCTCAAGCTTTCGGCTTGACAAATGCTCCTTAAGGAGCTTAACAGCCCAGCCTCCGAGAAATGTCATGAAACGAACGCCGGTTTTCCTCCTATAGCCAAGTCGAGACATAAGGGCGTAACTCCCTTTTCAAGCTCTTCCCTAATGTCGCCGTATGTTAGGGTTAGCAAGTCAGATAGGCTTAGACCGCTTTGGAGGATAGAGGCGGCAATACTCCTATACATTGGCTTGTCCATGGCGGCTATGAACTCGCCTATCTCCGCTAAAGTCCAGGGATGCTTCTTGTATACTGGCTGTGTTGGTGGAAGACGCACATAACGCAGGCTTATGGGCACATCATAATATTTGGCTAGGCTTTGGACAGCCCCAACATAAACCCTAACAGTCTTTGGCGCATAGCCGCGATTACTAAGCCAGACCACAAAACCATTCAAAACCTCAGTAGCTACGTGCCTCCTTTCACGCCTAGGCAAAAGCCTATCCCGCTCAACCCGATCCAAAAAATCCCTTAAACACCCTTAACCAACATAGAACTGCTCAAAAAGCTTTAACCCTCGACCATAAACATTACGGGTGCTAGCCCTCAAAACCGAAAGAAAACCTGTTAAATTCGCATCATCCGACCACCACAAACACAACACCAGTAACTATTTCTGCCCAAGACATTAAAACCACAACGATGGATGAGCAATGGAAAATGCCTAAGGCAAACCTGTTAACCATTCTAAAATTAAAGGGCAGTAAGGACTTGAACCCATTTTAGTATGAATCCCCTCGGGCCCGCCAGAGGTTGCCATTCAAAATTGATTTATTTGAATAGCTCATCGATCTTTATAATTTTATCCTACTTGTTTTCTTCATTGTGTGATTCCACATCCAAGTCATCTTACATACACCATGTAAAAATTAAGACACATTAAATAATAAACATCTATTATAGGATTTATTTAATAATATCAAAA
>JAWCQV010000116.1:0-2892 GCA_038869575.1 Bathyarchaeia archaeon
TCATTCGGAAAGAAACATGTATATCCTGTTCCTAATAATAATAGTTATTTTAGTAGTACTAATGTTGCCCTTCGGTTCAAAAGAAGAGAAAGTATCACAAAAGGACGAAAAGCCAGCAGAAGAGAAAAAGCTTCTCTCAAAAATAAGCTTCAGCCTACTTTTTTACCTAATCTTAAACATAATTCTTTTTGGGCTTATAATTTTCAGTCTATGGAGTTCCTTATCTATTTGGCAGCCTGGGGCTACTCCGCAAAAGGCAACCATTTACGGCATGTTCTCTGACCTGCAATTTCATAAAAGATACAGCACAGGAGAAGCATACCTCCATTTAGGTTTCTTAACATATCAAATCAACTATGAGGTAAACAACGGTCTACGCTTTGGCGTTCCAACATTTTCATGGTTTCAGTTCTTCCTCATAATAATGGCAGCATACAATCTATGGAAGCTTTACAATCATCTTAAACGCTTTAAAATAAAAAAGACTGAGGGGGAGGCTAATGTTTAAGGAAAACGTAAAAATGCAGCCCAAATGCATCGAATGTGGCATAGAACTGAAACTTTATGAAATAGACTATGAAAAGAAACGGCGAATTATGCAGTGTCCTCAATGTGGTTTATACCATTTTTATAAAAGGGACTTTTTCGGCAACTGGAAACTTGCAAAGGTTGGGCGCGTCTCAGACCTTTGGCGAAAAACATAATGTATGATCATGCCTTTACCATAAAATGCGGCGGGCGATGAAAGGGTATATCTGCTCACTTCTCCGGTACACTGGAAGCTTAACCTTTTCTAAACCGTCTAATATTGAATCTGCAACAGATCCGCCGAGAGCAAATCTGATCTTAACAATCTTCTGCCTGTTGTATGCCGCGATGATGGCTAAAGTTGCATAAAAAAACCCGCCAACAACATCTACCACGTAGTGCTCTCCAAGGTAAACAGCGCTAAACCAAACCATAAAGGGAAAAATTAAGACTGGTAGGGCTTTCTTATTCCATGCTTTAAGAGCGGAAAGGGCTATCAGCCACGGAATTGCCGAGTGGAGACTTGGAAAAGCCGCAAACGCATTTACCCCAATATAGTCGTAAATGAACCGATACATGGGAACACCTAAGCGATGATCAACTTGGAAAAGTATTCTCGTGGCTCCAACCCCATACCACGGCGGAGCAACGGGAAAAACAAGGAAAGTTATGAGGGCGCTATAAGTGCACATCATGAATGACAGGGCATACCTCTGATAATGCACAGGCTTATATTTCCATAGTATGAAAGCGAAAACTGTTGGCGCTATGAAATGCAGAGAGTAGAATGCAGCCCCTATATAATCTAAAATAGGCATCCTAATGGACTGTTGAAGAACAAGTGTTGGAACAGCATTAAAAATCCACAAGTCAACAGCTATCGGCTCATAAACATGAATGTACCTTGGCACGCTGTCAATAAGCCTATTCAACGCCTCATAAGATAGAAAAGATATAATAAATGGCGTAAAGGTTCTCACAAACCGACTGTCACTTTTAGTATAGGAAGCGTACACAAACAAACATAGAAATACAAATTCCGGTCCTGGTAAAATTTTAAAGTTCAAGTAGAAAGCTGCAAGGAGCAATGCAAAGACTGAAGGCGGAAGAAACGTGTACCCCGCCTTAAATGTTTTCCCCAATACTTCACCCTTTATAGAGTCGTAGGTTTATGGTTGACGGATTTAAGTTTTTCCCAAATTACAGCTCAAATCTTTTAAGAGTTTTAACCTAGGCTTTAAGGAATCTACTATCATAAGGGGCATCACTTGCTTCTTAAAGATTTAGCCCCTTTTTAACTCTCTTATATAATAAAAGCCTACCTCCACTATTTAACAGAAGAATGTTGCACAAAGAAAAGGGGGACGAGTTTGGATTATTGGATTTTAAATTGGGTATGCTTTATACTTATGTGGCCGCCACAAGCGCATGTATTCTTGGAATGAGTTAATTTCTTGAATGTAATCGTTGAATTGAACTGATATTCTATGTTTTGAAGATGCCCAATTTGGGATGTTTATTATTTGGGTCTTGCCACCTCCGCCTCGTAGTGTTAGCACTAGTGATATTGTTCCGTCTGGGGGATCTGTTGCAGGTATGTAAAGATCTACGCCCGTGAAAAAGGGCAAGTTGTGGTAGTAGGCGATTGGTTTAGTAAGATCGCTTACGCCATCCGAGTCTTTGTCGTAAACAAACATTCCATTTACTCTTTTAATCCTTGGACATATGTTAGCAGTAATTATGTTCACGCCATTAATCGTTAGAACGTCATTATTTTCGCCTTGATCGCCCCAAAGTTCCTTATTCCTTACAATAACTAAGTTGCTGTGGCTATCACTTCTGTTCATATAGTCAGCAATTCCACCAGGAAGGGATGTTTGTAAGGTAATCCAGTAGTTGCTTCTAAAGAATGGTTCACGGTAGAAGTGGTGTGGCGATAATCCTTCACGTAGGAGGCAAAATTCATAATGAACACCGCCCTTGGCTTTGAAAGGCCCCCAATTTCCTTCAGGACCTTGAATAACGAAGGTTGCATTTGGTTCGCTATAAATCCTGAAACCAGTGTTACTATTAACCTCCCAAATCTCTAAAATTGCTGGGCACCCCTCAGGATATTCGATGAAAACATTTAGTGGAAAAATGACAACCCGACCAGAGATCCAAACTTGTCCCGGGGGCTCTGGTATTATATCTTTAGTGACTGGTTCATAGCCTGTAAAGAACTTAAACATTTCCACAAATGACTCGGCTGAGGTGCACACTTGAACGTGTGATTGGTCTAAGAAATAGACGTTCTTTACTGCGCCAACTATCTGACGGTCGGTAGATCCTTCTCCCCATATAGCCAAAGTTGGTACCTCGCTT
>JAWCQV010000117.1:0-2839 GCA_038869575.1 Bathyarchaeia archaeon
TGTCGTTAAAATCATTATTTTTCGCCTGTTTGCGTAGGCTTTTGCGTGATCGCTGAATTTTTCTCCGACAATGACTGGGTTGGGCAGCCCCACCTCTTCTGAGGCTTTATCAAGGTTTATTATAACGTTTATGCCTATCGTTCTTTTCCAGTCTTTTATCCAAACGCCTTGCGTTAGGCGCCCCTTCTGAATTACCAAGTCAAAGTTTCGCGATATACCCCTATAACCTTCGAGGCTAACGTTCTCCTCCACCTTATAGCCCTTCTTTCTAAAATATTGTATCACTGACTGTCTTAGGTCTCCTAACCTTTCCGGATTCGCCTTGCCGATGCTCATCAGAACCCTCTTGCATTAAGCGTTATTTACCGGTAAAGTGAAAAGGTTTTCGGAGCTGAAACACATTGACAAACTACATGATTATTGTTTGTAATGAATGTGGAGGATACTTTCTGGCCAAGCGTGGTCAAAAATCTAGGACTTGCCCCTATTGCGGTTTAAGAGTTTTGCTGGAAAAAGCTAAGAAGGTTGCCTCAGCTGAAAACGCTGATGAAGCGTCATTAATACTGCGTAGATTAAAGGAGAAAGCCGCTGCAAAACACGGGAAGGTTAAGCTTCAAAGATTATCTTAAGAAAAGCCATTAGCCCTATCCCAAGAAGGATTACAATAAGTTGAATGATTGACTCGCCAGCTTCCGGCTTCTTATGTAGTTCAGGCATGAGGTCTGTGGCTGCTATATAAAGGAAACCCCCAGCAGCGAAAGGGACAAGCAGAGTCTCTATGCTTCTCAGGTAAACCAGAAAATATGTTGCCAGCGCTCCCAGAACCGCTGTAACGGCTGAGATGAAATTATAGGTTAATGCCTTTTTCATGCCTAATCCTCCGTAAACTAGCACGCCAAAGTCACCAATTTCTTGTGGAACCTCATGGAAAATCACAGCCAATGTGGTGGCGAAACCCAGCTCAAAGCTAATCATAAACGTTGCTGCTATAACCATCCCGTCAATAAAGTTGTGGATTCCATCTCCGATAAGGTTTAGGTAAACAAAAGTATGGGTTAGACACTCTTTTTGGTGGCAGTGGCGCCAATAAAGAAACTTTTCTAACGCAAAAAATGAAACTATCCCAAATATAACATACCAGAAGACGGATGTTACGTCATTTTGGAGTGTAAGGGATTCTGGGAGTAGGTGAAGAAATGCTCCGCCTATAAGGGTTCCGGAGGCAAAGCCCACTAAAATCATTGTTATTCGTTTTAGCTTATCCTCTCTTAACCCTATGAAAATTATTCCTATGAAGGCGATGAGGCTTACGGCTGTTACGGATGCTAAAATTGCGATTAAATCGTTCATCAATCTTCAATGGTTAATGACCTCAACTTATTAGCGTATCGGTTTCAATCATCTAATTTTCTGAAGCATTTCGCATGCCTTGCACAGAGTTTGCGTTGTGGGTTCCCCGCATTCACTACATGCCTTCAGTGTTCCAATTTTCTCGATTTTCTCTATGGCTGGTCTAAGTTTTTCCGCTGCCTTGAAAATTGTGTATTTTAATCCCGCATGCTTTTCTTCCATCCTGTTTAGGAAAACACGCACGTCATTTCTGAGGGCTTCTGGAGCGTAAGGACATGGAATGTTCTGGAACCTTATTTTTTTGACGTAGGCGTATAACGCTGTTTCCCTTTCCAGAATCTCGCAGAAAGGTTTCACCCGTCTTACAAGCTTTGGATGAGTTTCATCCGTTACCGGTTTTTCCCGCGCTATTCTAAAGGGGTCACCGTGAAGCATGTTAAGCAGAACTGTTTGGACCTCGTCATCTAATGTGTGGGCGGTTGCAAGCTTGTCCGCATCAACTTTTCTCGCGATTATGTTGAGCGCCTTTCTCCTAAGAACACCACAGTAAGCGCATGGCGATAGTTCGTCTTCACTTTTGCTTCTTAGTTTTTCAACAATTTCATCAAGCGTAAAACCATAAAGCTCCTTAAAGGAGATTATGTGATGCTCCACCTCGAGTTTTCTGCAGTTTTCTCCAGCAATTTTTAGGGCTTCGTCTCTGTATCCGGCAATTCCCTCATCCACAGAAACCGCAACAAGCGAAGCCTTAGGATAATCACGCTCTAATTTAGACAAAATGTGCAAGAGGCTTACGCTGTCCTTTCCGCCAGAAACGGCCACAGCTATTCTATCGTCAAACTCAAACATGCCATATTTGGCTATGGTTGCTCTAACTTTATTCTCAATTGATTTAACAAAGCAGCCTTTACACAGCCTCTCTCCAGAGTATGGCCTAAAGAAAAAGGCGTCCTTTCGTTTACAGATACTGCAGAGCGCTTCGTTGCTAGCATTCTCCACTTTAATCAGTCTTCCATGCATCGTGAAGTTGCTAAGGAAATACTTTTCAAGGCGAAATTTAACGCTTCTTTAACACAGAAGAGTTTTCAAGGATAAATGGAATATCTAATGGTTGGATGCCATGGCTAAGAAACCTTCAAGGCTTCCGGAGGTTCTAGAAGTCGTTTACAGTACCGAACGTTGGACGCTGCTTGAGAAGCTTAGGGCAAAGGCCTTGCAGTTGATGGAGGCGCTTGCAAAGTTTAATATGGAAGCCATAACCCACGGCAGCATTGCGAGAGGAGATGTGACAGAAAAAAGCGACGTTGACATTTTCGTACTCCACCCACCATCATCTTTTCTAATTGAAACAGCTCTTGAACAGGCGGAAATACCGATAAACAGGCGACTCGTTGTGCAAGCAACACCCACATATGCAATGAAAGGCTACATAGAAATTGATGAAAAAACCAGTGTTTCTTTTCCATTAATGAATATGCGAAGGATGGAG
>JAWCQV010000118.1:0-2800 GCA_038869575.1 Bathyarchaeia archaeon
TATAACTATTGCAACCTAGAAGTAAAATAAAAATTCATAAAGCTCAAAAACATTAAGCACTTAGCCTACACCAGATAAAACAACTTGCCACATCCATGGCGGAAAAGCTCAGAAAAAGCCTCTTCACCAGCACAACTTTCCCAAACCAGAAACCTGGTGAAAAATCAGCAGTAGCAAAACTGGTGCTGGCGTATACAAAAGCATCAACCAAGTGACAGCCTAAAACCCTTTTGCCCACAACAAAACATTTGAGCGGCGCGCGAACAAGACGAGGACGAGGCTTCACATTCATTCCTTTTTCAAAACTCACTTTTGATCTCTTTTGTGCTTAGAAACCTCGAAGTTTTTCGAAGTTTAATGGGTTTTTGTTGGCATGGAGATTTTCGTCAGTTTCTTTAGGAAGCCAAAGCAAAGTCCATGAGTTTGGCTTAACGGTGAAGCTGAAAAGCGATAATAAAGTTTCTTTTGCGGTTTAGGGCTTAAAAAAGGCTTTTCAATTCGCAGTCTTATCTGTCAAAATCAGCCCTTCAATTCGTCTTGGCTTATTCATTAATCTTCGAACTGCTGTTTTTCCTTTTGCTACTAAAAGAGGCTATTTTGAGCCTTTTGTTTTGAAAGAAGTTTTTCGCTCGTCGAATTTTTAAACATCTTGATTGCTGATGTTATTGGTTTTTTCATATTGCCATTTTTGAAATAACCCTATAATTACCCGGCGCTGATGTGTTTTTTGAGGGTTGGAAGGGACTGGCAAGCCTAAGAGGTGTAATGATTGTCTATTGACTATTTCGGGAATAACGTCGAAATACTTGAGAGGACTGTTAATGGCAGAAAGGTTAAAGTTAAGTGGGATTGGGGAAACTTTAAAAGCACCGAGGGCTTTCCTGTCGACGATAATCTGATAAGCTGGGTTATTGGACAAGACCAGGCTCTAAATGAGTGTTTTTTGTGCCTTGATGAGTGGGTTCATAAGCTGAAATGGCTGGAAAAGACGAAATGGTATGAAAACTGGAGCAGTCCAGATAAGTCAAAACCGTCCGCAAAAACAGCTGTAAGTCCAGGACCATACCTACTGCTTCTGGGCGATCCTGGAACGGGCAAGTCACTGATTGGTAGGGCGTTAGCTGAGAAGTTAACTCAAATTTACAAGGAGAAGGGCATAAAGCTCTTTGATGTTTTATGTTGGAAAAACCCTATCTTGCCTAGCCAGCCGAAAATTTCTATACATCCTGCTGGGGAAGGGAAGAAGATACTCCATAGGGAGCAGTTAAAGGAGCTCAAAAGAAAATTTGTCACAAAAATTGGCTTGAAAGCTCTACAAATATTTCTTGTAATAATGGGCTTATTTTTAATGGGTTTAGGCTTCTACTTCATATATCAAGCTTGGCAGCTATGGAATGAAAACCCGATTTATCTTGGCGTGCCATTACAAGAATATTACAACTACAATTTTATGGATTACTTTATAGGAAGGATTGTTAGTGTTGTTCCCTTAACGTTTATCCCCGGTGGTAGTCTCATATTCTTCGGCGTCTTCATATGGTGGTTTTCGAGGATTGGAGGCTTAGGAGCCTTAAAAGGCATAGGCGGGGCACAACAAAGCGACATACCAAAGCTCATCGTTGACAATGGCTCAGGACATGCGCCCTTTGTTGACGCAACAGGTCACAGAAGCGCCCAACTTTTCGGTTCGATAGCTTGGGATCCCTACCAAACTGGTGGTTTGGGAACCCCGGAACATCAAAGGGTTACAGCTGGAGACGTTCACAGGGCCTCGCTTGGCATATTATATATTGATGAGATTAAGAACTTGGATCCTGAAGAGGCAATAACGCTATTAACAGTTCTTGAGGATGGACAGTTGCCTATAACCATTAGGGGGCGATGGCACGGAGGGGATACAGCAGCCATGGCTGTCTCAACAGAACCAGTTCCAGCCTTAACCTTTTTGGTGGGTGCAGGAAACTTTGACAGCATAAACCAGATTCACCCAGCTCTGATGGACAGGATTTATGGCTACGGCAAAGTTGTTAGGATGAATAACGACATGCCGAACACTGTTGAGAATAGACGAAAATACGTGCAGTTCATAGCCCAGGAAGTAAAGCGCTTTAACTTAATTCCCTTCAGTAGGGAGGCTTGCGAAGAAATAGTTGAGGAGGGACGTAGAAGAAGCAACAAAAGGGATGCATTAACAACGCGTTTCAGACCGTTGATTTCAATAATTAAGACGGCCGCAACTCTTGCGATGAATGAAGAATGTAAAATTGTGGAAAGGAGGCATGTCCGCGAAGCTATAGAGAACCATTGCAAAACCATTCAGAGGCAAATACTTGAGCATGAGATGAACGAGAGAGGGAAACTTTTAGAAATAAAGCCTGAAGGCGTTAAGTTGGGGCAAATTTACGGTTTAGCCGTTGTAAGAGACCCTTATAGTGGCGAGATGACCGGCAGCGTACTGTGCGTAAGGGCGACCATGGTTAAGCGTAGCGAGCTTCCAAGAAACTATCCGATTAAAGGCTATTACAAGGTGACGGGTGTTGCTAAAGGGCAGAGCTTTATAGCAGACAGCATAGCCAAAGTTAGAAGCGTCATCCTTCAAAAGTATGGTATAGACATAGCCCAAGACTACTTTACACATATAGATTTTGCCCAATACTACGGCGTTGACGGCCCATCAGCAGGCGTGACCATGGCAATACTGTTATGCTCACTTATCGAGAACAAGCCAATAAGACAGGACGTGGCTGTAACGGGCGAAATCAACCTAGGCGTAGGTGACACAATACAAGTGACGGCTGTT
>JAWCQV010000119.1:0-2783 GCA_038869575.1 Bathyarchaeia archaeon
TTTAAAGGCAAATCAACCACTTATCTGGCTTTTCCATAACATGATATGAATGTATCACTTAAAACCCTTTGCACAGAAGCGCTCGAACTCAACGATTTTTATAACAATTTTGAATTCTTATCAATTTATTAAAATCAAAGTCTAGGTAATATTATGGTTGACAGAGGCTTTCGTTTTGTGATAGAGAGGAATAATGTTAAGAGTTCGATAATTTCTATAAATAGTATATTAAATGGTAGATGATAATGGGAAAGGAATTGAGCATAATGTAGCTATACAGGTTTGTAGAATTAGCGATTTTTAAAGCGTAATATTAATAAGCTTCATGACGTGATTAGATGATGCTACTTCCTAGCGAAGTAATCTGCGATGTGTTTAGGTTTTGGGAGAAATGCGTAAAATGTCAAACAACAACGTAGTTGATAAAATGACGTTAAGGGGAACGACAACTATAGGGGTTGTCTGCAGTGACGGGGTAATCCTAGCCTCGGATACTCGTGTAACCATGGGATTTTATGTAGCTCATAAACACGGGAAGAAAATATACAAAATTGACGATCACATGGCAATGACCATTGCAGGGACGGTAGCCGACGCCCAAAGAACAGTGGATATTTTGACGGCTAATGCCCAGCTATACAAGCTGAATATGGGAAGACCGATGCCGGTGAACTCTGCTGCAAGGCTTATGGCAAACCTTCTATTCTCAGCCAGATACATACCATTGGCAACTCAAGTTCTCATCGGAGGGGTCGACGACTCAGGACCCCATGTTTTTTCTATAGATCCTTTTGGAAGCCTAACAGAGGAGAAATGCGTTGCCACGGGTTCCGGTTCTCCAATAGCCTACGGCGTTTTGGAGGACAAATTCCGCGAGGGCATGTCGGTGGCTGAAGCTTTGCCTATAATTGTAAGGGCTGTTGACTCAGCCATGAAAAGGGATACAGCTAGCGGAGACAGCTTTAACGTAGCTATCGTGGATGCTAACGGTTATAGAGAACTAACCGATGAGGAGAAAAGGAAACTTTTAGCTGCAAATTAAAAGGAAGTTTAAAGTTGGTACCCAACACTGAAAGGGAGAAAATCGAAATAAGCAAATACATACTTGAGCATGTCCCAAAAGAGGCTGAAGTTACGAGAGTAGAATATGAAGGTCCAATGCTTGCAGTCTACGCAAAAAAGCCTGAAATTCTTGTGGAGCAGAGCAGCCTGATTGCAGACATAGTAAATGTCATTAGAAAAAGAATTGTTGTCCGCTCAGACCCATCTGTGAGGCTTCCAGAAAAGGATGCAGAGAAAATGGCCCGCGAAATAATTTCGCCAGAGGCTGAAGTAACCGATGTATACTTTGATCCGAGTCTAGGCGAAATCATTATAGAAGCCAAAAAACCCGGGCTCGTTATAGGGAAAAATGGTACTGTTCTACAGGAAATTATAAGGAAGACAAAGTGGCGTCCCCATGTTTTGAGAAGCCCGCCACTACGTTCTAAGATTATTGCACATATGCGCCATTACCTTCACTCCGAAAGCAAGGAAAGAGAGCGGAACCTCCGCACCTTCGGCGAGAGAATCTTCAGACCAAAAGTCTTCGATATTGGAGACATTCGGATTACGCCCTTGGGCGGCGTTCAAGAAGTTGGGCGTTCAGCCTTTCTCGTGCAGACAAGAGAGAGCAACATACTCTTGGATTGTGGCATAAATCCAGGCTCTTCAAAGCCTTTTGAGGCTTTTCCAAGGCTTGACCATCCAGCCTTCGAAATAGACTCGTTAGACGCTGTTGTTATAAGCCACGCCCACCTAGACCACTGTGGTTTAGTGCCATTTCTATACAAGTATGGCTATGAAGGTCCAGTTTATTGTTCCGCACCAACATCTAACCTTATGACACTGCTTCAGCTCGACTATTTGGATGTGGCTAGTAAACAGGGTATTATCCCGCCCTACGACCAGAAGGATGTTCGAGAATGTGTTCTCCACACGATTCCACTTCGTTACGGTGTTGTAACCGACATAGCTCCAGACGTGCGGCTAACACTACACAATGCTGGACACATTTTAGGCTCCTCAATAATACATTTGCACATAGGTGAAGGCTTACATAACATCGTTTATACAGGCGACTACAAGTATGCACGAACCATGCTTCTTGAGGCGGCAACCGTTGAATTTCCAAGGGTTGAAACAATCATAACTGAAAGCACTTATGGCGGTCCAGAGGACATGATGCCATCAAGGGTTGAGGCTGAAGAGCGTCTAACAAAAATAGTGAATGAAACTTTGGAGAAGAGGGGAAAAGTCTTAATTCCTGTGCCGGCGGTTGGCAGGGCCCAAGAGATAATGCTTGTTTTAGATGGCTACATGAAGCGCGGACTGATGAAGGAGGCTCCAGTTTTTATTGAGGGTATGATTTCTGAGGCTACGGCAATCCACACAGCTTATCCGGAGTATTTAGGTAGGGAGGTCAGGAACAGCATTCTGCACGACGGGGTAAACCCATTCGAGTCGGACTACTTTACTGTTGTTGAGCATCCAAGCGTTAGACAAAACGTCATCGACGGGGAACCGTGCATAATTATGGCTACGTCTGGCATGCTTGAAGGTGGACCTGTAATAGAATACTTTAAGAGCCTGGCAGAAGATGAGCGAAACGCCATAGTTTTTGTAAGCTACCAGATTGAAGGCACTCTGGGAAGAAGGGTGCAGAAGGGCATAAACGAAGTGACACTGATTGTCAGTGAGGGTAAAATGAGCATTGTAAAGGTGAAAATGCTTGTAGAATCAAT
>JAWCQV010000120.1:0-2611 GCA_038869575.1 Bathyarchaeia archaeon
ACGCCGAGGTTGTGGATTTAATGACGCTAAACCCGTTAGACGTGAAAACCTTAGTGGACTCCGTTAAGAAGACGAATAGGCTATTGGTGGCGGATGACAGCACAAAAACCGGGGGAATTTCAGCCGAAATCATAAGCCGCATAGTAGAAGAAGCCTTTGACTATTTAGACGCTCCACCAGTACGGGTGAGCTCGCCAGACCTTCCAGTGCCTTTCGCTCAACCATTGGAAAACCAGTATTTGGTTAGTGCTGACAAAATATGTGAGGCGGCAAGGAGGATAGTGCACTAATGCCCGTTATCGTTTTTCCAAGAGTAGACCCAGTAATGACTGAAGGCATAATCGCCGAGTGGCTGAAACGGGAAGGCGACACTGTTCAAGTAGACGAAGTTATAGCCATAGCTGAAGGCGAAAAAACCACATTTGAGGTGCGCTCCCCCTACGCTGGAAGAATAACAAAAATATTGTGCAGGGCAGGCGAAGTCGTTAAGGTTGGTCAGCCCATATGCCAAGTTGAAGGTGTGGAGGAGAAAGCCCCAACTGTTGAAAAGGTTGAGAAGCCAGCACCCATCGAATTGAAGGCTTCTCCATTAGCCAAGAAGCTGGCAGCCCAGCTTGGCATACCCCTGGAAGAGATTAAGGGCACCGGTCCGGAAGGAAGGATAACTAAGGAGGATGTTTTGCTTGCGGCTCGGGAGAGGGGCATAGCTGTTCCAGAGGCGGAAGCCAAAGCAGTTGAGCGCAGAGTTCCCTTCGCCGGAATTAGAAGAGCCATAGCCCAGAGGCTGAAGGCTGGTTTCCATGAAGCTTTGCCCGTTGCCCTAACAACAAGGTTTGCCGCAGACAAGCTCGTCAAGCATAGGATGGAGACCGGCGGCTCTTTTACGGCTTATGCTGTTAAGGCTGTTGCCCTAGCCCTTCAGAAACACAAAAACCTAAACGTGACATTGGAGGGCGAGGAACTCGTTTATCACGATGAGGTCAATATTGCCGTGGCTGTGGACACGCCAAAAGGCTTAATGGCACCGGTCATAAGGGGCGCGGATAAGCTTTCTATCCAAGAACTAACACGGCGGATTAACGATTTTCAAGAGAAGGGCTTGCGGGGCGAAATAACCCTTGAGGAGCAGTCAAACCACAACTTCACAGTCACAAACCTTGGAGCACTAGGAATACAATATTTTACGCCAATAATTAATCCGCCGGACCCGGCGATACTGGCTGTTGGAAGCATAGAAACCGAACCTTATATCACGGAGGATGGACGAGTAGAGCCGAGAAAGGTTGGCTACCTAACCCTAGTCTTTGACCATAGGGTTGTTGACGGCGCACCAGCGGCAAAATTCCTCGCCACAATAAGAGAGTTTTTGGAAAATCCCGAAACCATGGAGACAAGCCAAGCCTAAACGGTTTTTATCCACTGCTTCTGCATTTCCACTATTTCGCCGCTGTTTTTTGCTTTCGCGTAGCTTTCAAGCCTCTCCTTGTTTAGTTCTATGAAGGTGTGTCCCCATTTGAATATGGACAAGAGCCTAAAGGCTTCTTGGCGGTATCCGGCTATGTAGAGGGCTGCGGCTAGGGCTTCGGCTGTGCTAAGCTTTGTTGGACAGCCGAAATTGACTGGGTTTCCAGCGATTAGATATGGTAGGCAGCGCGATGTACCCCTTACGCTTTTCAGTAGGGGTTTTTCGGCGTGTTCCCAGCTGAAGTCTAGTGCGGCTAAGCCAAAGTTTGCTATGCGTTCCTTGTCCGCTGGCGAGAAAGCCTTTTTCGAGTAGGGGTTTAGGACAACAGCTTTTCTTGGTAAGTGCTTAATTTGATGCGACAGTTGGATTAGCCCGTGGCGTTTAAGTTTTAGGGCTGTGCACTTTTTAGGGTCGCATTGTCCAGCATGATAAACAACTATTCTAACTGGCTTTTGTTGCTGCACTCGCCCTTTGCACCTTCAGGTGGCTCATTGGATTGTCCAAAATTTTCGGGATCCATTCCAGGAGGTCGGAGGCAACCATGTGGTATCCCTTCTCCTCAAAGACAAAGTCTCCAGCAGCCCCATTAACGAAGGCTCCGGCAACCGCCGCCTCAAAAGGATCCGCGCCTTGGGCCAAGAAAGCGCCTACAATGCCCGAAAGGACGTCTCCTGTTCCGCCGACTGTCATGCCTGGATTTCCTGTAAAGTTTAGCTTGAATCGTTTCCCGTCGGCAATTATGTCAACAGCGCTCTTAAGAAGAAGTACAACGCCCAGCTCGGCGGCAGTTTTCTGTATTTCTAAGGTTTTTTCTCTTAGGTTTTCTGGCGGTCCTTTTCCAATTAATATGGCGTATTCCCCAGCGTGAGGTGTTAGTACGGCGGGCACTTTTAGCCTTCTCTTGAATTCTGCAAAGGCTTTCAAGCCGTCGGCGTCCAACAATAATGGTTTTCCAGTTTCCTCCACGACCTCAATCAAGGCTTTTACGGCAGTCCTCGTTTCTGCATGAAGCCCTAATCCGGGACCGACGACTACCGTGTCTACTTTTTCCACGTGCGTTTTTAATACTGGAATGTTGCCCATGTTTAAGTGTTCCCCGTTAAGTTTTATTGTTATCAGGTCTGGTGACATAGCTGAAATATCATG